>CADAFY010000185.1 GCA_902787255.1 uncultured Bacteroidia bacterium | reverse complement strand
AAACAGGCTGACCAGAATCACAATGCCGCTCCATCCGCTTTCCACCTGCCGGGCCGCGTGGCGCAGGAAAGGAAAATGAAAGGCCAGCAAGGTGTAGAGGCTCAATACCAGGCTGTATGTCCCCAACGTAACTTTTTTAGAGAACGGGAATGTCATTTGCGGAAGAGTTTAATCATGCACCACACCCCTCCGGCGGACAGGCACAGCACCAGCAGATTGTACAAAATCGTCAACGGCACATTGACCGGATGCGGCGCGTTGTTGAACGGGTTGGGCGTCCGGGAGGCATCATAGCGGGCAAAGGCGTTGGTATAAATCACCTCTCCCCCGGGGAACCAGGCGCACAGGCGCGCATAAGGTTCGTCCGCAGGCAAGGAGTAGGTCAGCGCATCGGTATTGACGGCCAGGGCCAGATGCGAATGGTCACGCCCGATGACCCGTATGCTGTCGGCCGGAACGGAAAGCGTCATATAAATCGTGCTGTCCCGCAGGCCGATATCCATAATCACCGGCAGGGTCCGGTTGCGGGCGTGTTTCTCCCCCCAATTCCCGTTGCCGTAGTCCGGCACACGCATCGCGTAGAAGCAACCGCCCAGCAGACAATTTTTGATATCCGCATAACGGCCGGAGGGACAATGCAGGAAATTGCAGCGCACGGCGATGCGGTCGGAACGGTCCGGGTAGTGTAAATCGTCATTGGCCAGCGCAAAACTGTAATGTCCCGCGCTCAGCGCCCAGTCCCAGTATTCATTTTCCGTACTCACCCCACTGTCCAGTTCCATCAGTTCATAGCCCGAGAGTTTCCGCATCACATCCGGCGTCGTGCCCAACGTGCGGAAAGGATGGTTCATCTGGATGAAATCGGAAGTCCGCCCGAGGTAATCCAACTGGAACTGCTTCTGGGAAGCCAGCACAGGCAGCAGGTTGTCGAAATGAATCACGGACGGTGGCCCGAACACGCACTTGTGGTACTTGAACAGGTTGTAGCCGTGCTCGTACACATTGACCTGCAGGGCCGTATCGTAGGGATGGGCAATCAGTTCGTTATGGTTGGAAAAGGTGACGATATCGTACCCGAAAGTCCGATAGACCGAGTCCACATAGTCGGGCCAATAGCGGCATTCATTGACAGGCCAGGGGCCTTTCACCCGCGTATGGGTATGAAACACCGCCCGCTTCCACAGCGACTCTGACTCGTCCGACGGCTCCCCCGCTACCGTATCGTGCAATTCTTGATAGGGATTGAAGATATCCGGGCCAGAGAAAGGCTCCGGCTCGGGAAAATCATAAATGGGGCTGACCTCCGACAGTACGATAAGCAAGAGCACAGTCAAAACGACCGCACCCAATCCCCTCAGTATGCCCACCAATATTTTCTTCAACCTAATAGTTTTTAGAGGCTATTAATTAATCAAATATTTGTTTTAAGCGGTCGAAGAAAGAACGATCCTCGTTGTTCTTCTCCACCGGCTGGAAATTCTCGCTCTGGTCAAGTTTCTGCAACATCTCTTTCTCTTCGCGGGACACCTTCTTGGGAATGTACACGATATAGCGCACATACAAGTCACCGCGACCGTTGTTTCGCCCGTAAGCGTCAATATTGGGAAGGCCTTTTCCACGAATCTTTGTCATCGTGCCGGACTGGGTACCCGCCTCCACTTTGAGCCGCTGCGTCGTCCCGTCCACACAAGGAATCTGGACCTCGCAGCCCAGACAGGCCTGACTGACGGTCAGAATCTTCGTATAGAGCAAATCCGCTCCGACGCGTTTGTACTCACGAGAAGGAATCTCCTCGATGACCACCAGCAAATCGCCGTTGACTCCCCCGTTCTTGGCTCCGTGGCCCTGGCCCGGCACCGTAATCTGCATTCCATTCTCCACACCGGCGGGAATCTTCACCTTGACCGTCTGGCGTTTGCGGACCAAACCCGTTCCATTGCAACTCTTGCAAGGGTTGGAAACAATTTTTCCTTCGCCTCCGCACTGCTGGCAAGTGGAATATTGGACGGTCTGCATTCCAAACAAGCCTGTACCCACCCGTTTGATTTGTCCCGTTCCGTGACAAGCAGGACAATCTTTGACATCAGAGGCGTTGGCCGCACCCTTGCCGCCGCAATCGGGGCACGGGACATTGCGCTCCAAGGAGACCTCCTTTTCGCAGCCGGAAGCAATCTCCGCCAGGGTCAATTTAACCCGCGTACGGATATCCCGTCCACGATAAACCTGTCGGCCGCCGCGGGCAGACCCGCCGCCGAAACCGCCGAAGTCAAAGCCGCCAAAGCCGCTAAAGCCCCCGCCGAACAAATCCCGAAGAATATCGTTGACATTCTCCCAGCCGGTGCCGCTGAATCCGCCGGCACCACCGGCTCCGCCATCCACACCGGCAAAGCCGAACTGGTCGTAACGGGCCTTCTTCTCGGGATCAGACAGCACGGAATAGGCTTCAGAAGCCTCTTTAAACTTCTCTTCAGCTGCCTTTTTCTCAGCTTCCGTATCGTTCAAGTGCTTATCGGGATGGTACTTGATAGCCATTTTCCGATAGGCGCTCTTAATTTCCTGCTCCGTAGCGTTCTTGCTTACGCCCAGAACTTCATAGTAATCTCTTTTCTGTGCCATCTTGTCAAATTCCTACTACTACCTTCGCATAGCGGATAATCTCGCCGTGAAGGGTATAACCATTTTGAGCCACATCGAAGACTTTACCCTTTTCCGCCTCGTCCTGGACGGGGAACTGGGCCACCGCTTCGTGCTTGTCGGTATCGAAAGGCTGGCCTTTGGCTTCAATCAACGCCAGGCCGCGAGACTTCAGATAGTCGAACAGCTTGGTGTAAATCATTTTGACGCCTTCCAGCGAAGGGCTGTCTTCCCCCTGCGTTTCGGCAATCATTTTCATCGCCCGTTCGCAATCGTCCAGCACCGGCAGCATCCCTTTAATCAAGTCTGCAGACGCATTGGTAATGAGTTTAAGCCGGTCCTCCGAAGCGTGGCGGCGGAAGTTCTCGAAATCCGCACGCAGGCGCAGATAATCATCCTTATCCTGCTCTACCTGCGCTTTCAGGCTCTCAACCTCTTTCTGCAACTGCTCGCACTCGCTCACGGGCTGCTGTCCGCTTTCTTCCTGCTGCACGTCCTCGACAACGGGCTTTTCCTGTTTCTCGTGTTTATTCTTAGACATA
>CADAFY010000184.1 GCA_902787255.1 uncultured Bacteroidia bacterium | reverse complement strand
TTGTCATCCTGCCAGAAACCGGCCAGGCAACGGGTGATATAATAGAGCCGGTTGTAGTCTTCGTTGGTCTCGCGCGGCAGCATCACCACCAACTCCGCCGCTCGTTCGTAATACCCCGCTTTGAGCATCATCACCACCTGATTGGCGACGATGGGAGAAGGATTCATATAATAGTTGTTGAACTTGCGGTCGCACCAAAGCACCGTTCCGTCCGCCCGTTTCAAATAATAATTCTCATCGATGTGTTTGGCCAGCAAGGTGGTGTCCGCCCGACCGTGGGCAATCAGGAACTGAGCCAGCAAATTATCGGGAAGTTGCCAGTTCCTGTCGGCATTACGCGCCCGCTTGACCGCTCGCCGGTAGATGATTTCCTGGTCTTTCTCATCGGGGATGCGTCCCTGCTCAATCAGTTGGAAAAGGGTCCAGAATTCATAAATGGCAAATTCTTTCTTGCCGCTATGGAAATCTGCATCGTAGCGGTATTTCGCCAGGATTTCGTCGGGCGTCAATTCCCGGAAGAGGTCATATTTGTACTCGACCTTGACGGAACGAAGACGGCCCAACAGGGGCTTGATGACCGTCTGATAGGTTGGAAGTCGGGTAATTTGGGCGCCTTGCACATCGGGGTTGCGGGGGAAACGGCGGACAATTTTCCGGATGGAAGCCGCTTCCACGATATGATTCAGACTGTCGAGCAGATCCGCCATTTCTTCCCACCCGGCCACCTTTGCAGAAAGATAACTCTGGGCCTTGCTGCCCGGAATCACGCTGCGGATGCGGGAAAGGATAAACTCCATCCGCTGGCGGGCCAGCACCTGATTTTTCTGGTAAGCACCTTCGGGAGAAGCGGTTCCGGAAATGCGGTATTCGTGCAAGGTCTGACCTTCGGTCGTATGAATATTGCGGAAAGTTTCCAGCAGGCTGTCCAACTGGGCGACCGTGGTCGAATCGCGCATATCGAGCGTCGCCGCACCCACCTGGAATTCAAGGGCGAGGTTCTGCGCTTCATCCATCCGCTGTTTGGTGGGCAGGCGCTTGTACTGCGGGGCCTCGGGGTCCAAAGAAAAAGTCCGCACATCGTAGTCCAGAAAGCGCATCGGACGGCTGACGCGGCGGGAGTCGGCCAGACGCACCGTGTCGCGGTAATAGACCTTGTTGTAGTCTTCAAACCACAGGCTGCAGTCAACAAGCACGCGTTGGTCGGGCGCATCCATCACATACGCATCATCCCAGGAAATAACGGAAGTGGTGTCGGAAAGAAATCCCGCCTGTCCCTGTGATTCGCGGTAGCGGCGCGTGGAATCGGCAAAGGTGATGAGCGGGTCGCGCGAAAGGTCGAATCCCTTGCGGCGCAACTGCGTCAAGTGGTATTCCTCCCCGTCCAGCACGATGGGATAATGGTACTCGATGGTATCTTTCGTCCGCTGGGGGTCGAGGTCCAGCACATAGGTCTGCACGGCCAGGCGGGCGGTCGATTTTCCCAAACGGGGGTATTTGAAAGGATAGACCAGGCCGCAGTTGAGCGTATTGCCGACAACCGTCGGTTTCTTGGGCACCGGGCGGCTCGTCTTGACCGATACATAGGTCGCCTCCAGCAGGATGGACAGGTCGAAAGAATGATTGATTTCGCTCTTCCCCTGCACCCGCTTGATAACGGCGCTCACATCCGCACTAGGGTAGCAGAACAACAAGGCGCCTTCTCGGGGCAGCGACATCGCGTCATACTGGCCGGTCTCCACATTGACATAGGATTCCAAGCAGTAACCGGGGTCGAAGGTATCGCCCTTCTTCCCCCATTTCACATACTGTTCCCAGCGTTTCAGGGCATCTCGGGCCAGGTCATACGTGCTGTACCCGTACACACGCATCTGGGGTTCTCCGATGACCTTTCCGTCCTTTTTGTTGGTAATCGTCCCCGTGACCGTGATGAAATCCTGCGCGGAAAGCATTCCGGATGCGCCCAGCCAGAGGGCCGTCAGACAGGCCATCCGGAACAAAGGAGCAGTTATGCGGTGGACAAAGGACATCATCGGATGATATAGACGAAAGCGACGGAGAGTTTCATCGGGAAAAACTTGAAGCCCCAGGTATTGGGTTTGGACACTTCATCCGCGTAATAGTCCTCATAGCGGTCGCCGGCGTGGTAGTATTTCTGGTGAAAGGCCATCAGGCCTGTTCCCGCCGTCAGGTCCAGGCTCCAGCGCTCTCCCAAGATAAAGGAATAGCCGCCGATAAGCCCGATACCGACGGCATTCCCCGCATACACGCGTTGGGTAAAGTGCATATCATAACTGGCCCCCACTAGGGTCGCGCCGATATATTCGCGCGTCAGCGGGCGCCCGTTGAACCAATAGCGAAACTCGCCTTGCAGCCCCCACATCTTGGAATTCACCCCATAGGGCTTATAATGGCCGAAGGCGGAAAAGACCAGACTGGTATGTTCGCCGGTGATGACATCGACGCCCAGTTCCGGGGTCAGCAAGGCCCAGGAGAGGGCATTGGCACGCACGGCAACTTGCTGTGCCGCTGCCTTGGGTGCCGGCAGCAGGCATAGCAAGATGACCATATAAAAGACGGCAAGCCGCCTGCGTGCGCGAGAAGCCATTGTCAACCCAGGTTGGCAATCAGCGCGTCTTCTTCGCTGAGATTCTCTGCGGGCTCCCAGGGTTGGAGTTCCACATTGATGACGATAGATTCCAGTGACTTCACCACGATGCGGAAAGTATAGGATTTCCCCGCGATGAAACCACCCGTGAGTGAGACTTTATACGGCTCCGCAGGGGTATAGGTCCCTGCGGGCGTATTCAGGGTGAAACTGACATAGATATCATCCGTGGTCGGTACGATGAAAAGTCCGCGTCCATACTCCACGCCCGTCACCGTCGGCATCACATAGCCGCCGCTGATGGAGAGGGTATCGGCCGTATCTTCTATCGCCGTGAGGGTTCCGGTCAGCACATCCAGCGTAGCCCGGGTAGGCAGGCTTGACACTTGCATGTTGGAAACCGTGACCAGGGCTTCGTTGTCCGGCCCCACGAAAGAGGCTTCCGCCTCCGCATCCGCTGCAAATAATTTGAAATGCAGTGCGGCTGTCAGGTGGCTGAAGCGCAAGGTGGGCATATAATTCATCCAGGCGGACGGGTACCATTTGCGGGCGGTACGGGAGAAATCGGAACTGA
>CADAFY010000183.1 GCA_902787255.1 uncultured Bacteroidia bacterium | reverse complement strand
GGGCAGGCGCCGCTGCCCGGACTGAATGTGTGCCAAGTAAAATTAACGACCCTGAAATACGCATAACAACAGGTCTTATTATAGCAGGATTGCCGGTAAATGCAAGGCTTTTCACTCAGTTTCACTTTCCAGGTACCGGATTGCCCTGTCGTGGAAATTATGCACCCGGCGCAGCGAATACCCCATGGTATCAGCAACCTCCTGCCATTTAAGCAGGCGGACGTATCGCAGGTTCAGTACGGTACGGCCCTCCATATCCGGCAGGGATTCTATGATCTGCCGTATCGCAATCTTCAGGTCTACCAGTTGGTCGATATCCGAATTGATCTCATTTTGCAGGTCTATAATCTTGCAAATAATCCCTTCCCTCTTGTGCACATCCCGGCTCCCGTCCACCATATCACTCTGGTATGTAGTCGTAACTTTTTCCGCCATGGCCTTAAGGGAATACAGTTCCTCCAGCTTGCTGTTGATTTGCACGTCGATATGGCGCGCCTGGGATAAAAATCCTACCGCGTTCTGCATCTTCCCGCATCCTCCTTCCGTAACTGCTCCACCACCGCCACCGGGTCCAGGTCTGTAATATCGCCAAAGTTCCCGTGCAGTATCCAGTCGACGATTTCCGCCTTTTCCGGATTGGTTTCCTCCGTTCCGGAGAGCCGCCTGTAGTCTTTCAACGCTTGCAAAATAACGGCGGATGCCAGCCGGGCGTAACCTTCGTCACAATAGCCGAAATCTTTCATGTCATACCTCCAGCACCGCTTTGACGGCGTCTATCAATGCGGTCTGCGTATCATCTTTGTCTTTCAAAGCCTTGATAATCCTTTCGTCAATCGTACCTTTTGCCGTGATGTGGATAACGGCCACGGTTTCTGATTCCTGGCCCTGGCGGAAAAGACGGTCCACGGTCTGGGTGTAAAGCTCCAGCGACCAGGGAATCGAGAACCAGACGATGGTGCTGCCGCCGCCCTGGAGGTTCAGCCCGTGTCCGGCGGATGCCGGATGTATCAGCATCACGGGAAACTCACCGTTGTTCCATCTGCGTATATCCTCCGGCTTGTCCAACCGGGCTACGGGAATACGCAGCTTATGGAGCCGCTCCGAAATCCGCTCCAAATCGTGGCGGTACCAGTATGCCACCAGGACGGGGCTGCCGTTCGCCGCTTCGATGATATCTTCCAGCGCGTCCAGCTTTTTGTCATGGATGGCGGTATAGCTCCCGTCGTCCAGATACACCGCGCCGTTCGCCATCTGGGACAGCTTCCCTGAAAGGGCCGCCGCGTTCGCCGATGTGACCTCGCCTCCGGGGAGCCGGAGGATGAGGTCTTTTTTCATAGATTCGTACACGCTCCGCTCCCCGTCGTCCAGGGTGACCGCATATTCCGACGCAACCAGTTCCGGCATGTCCAGAAAGTCGGCTGATTTCATGCTGATGGTAATATCCCCTATCTTCCGGTAAATCTCATCCTCCGCTCCGGGCAGCGGCTTGTAGGAATAGATGATGTTCCCGTTTCGCCTGTCCGGGGCAAAATAAGCCTCGCGGTACCTTCCGATGAACCTGCCCAGCCGTTCGCCCATGTCCAGGCAGCGGTATTCCGCGAACAGGTCCATCAACCCGTTGCTGCTGGGCGTCCCCGTCATGCCCACGACCCGCTTGAGCCGCGGCCTCACTTTCATGAAAGCCCTGAACCGTTTGGCCTGCCAGTTCTTAAAACTGGAAAGCTCGTCCAGGACGCACATATCGTAATCGAAGGGAAGCCCGCTCTCCTCTACCAGCCAGGGGAGGTTCTCGCGGTTGATGATGTAAACCTCGGCATCCGCTTTCAGGGCGGCGACCCGTTCTTCCCTCGTACCAACCGCCACGGAGAAACGGATACCGGCCAGATGGTCCCATTTCCGTATCTCATCGGGCCAGCTGTTGGTGCAGACGCGGATAGGGGCCACTACCAGCACTTTCCTTATTTCGAAGCTGTCGTGCAGCATATCGTCGATGGCGGTCAGAGCGATACTTGTCTTGCCCAGGCCGCATCCCAGCAGGATGGCGGCGACGGGATGTGTTTTGATGTAGTGGATCGCGTATTCCTGGTACGCATGTGGCTTGAATTCCATCACCCGTTGGCCTCCTTCCATACCGTTTCATTCCTGCCGTCCGGCAGCGTTATCACTGTTGCCATTTTTGTCTCCAATCCCGTCAAGGATGCGGGGGATGTCCTCCCCGCGGTCCAGGACGTAAACCTTAAAACCCAGCTTCCGGAGAAGCCGGTGGCGCACCGCCTGAAGCGGGCGCGGCCTCTCACCGGGCGCTTTGACTTCCACAAATCCCATCCTCCCCCGTGGGAGAAGTACCAGCCGGTCTGGCATCCCGTCAAATCCGGGGCTGACCAGTTTGGGACAGATGCCGCCGCGGCCTTTTGTGGCGCGCGCCAGTTTCTGTTCGATGCTTTTTTCCTTTCCCATGTCCGTTCCTCCGTCAGTTGGCCGTTATTTCAAGCCGTGCAGGTCGTGTTATTCTCCCCGTAAACTCTCCTATAGCAATATTTTCATATTTTCCCCTATAGCGACTTTTTAGGTAGGAGTAACACGATATACACAAATACTGTTTTACAATAAGAGAGCTTTTCAGAAATGACTGCCACAACCGGCACTTCTGCACATCTGCGGATACATTACCGTCAAAATGACCATCACGACCGCCACTCCCGAAAAGCCAATCACTTTTACACTTTAACCAACACGACCATCACTCCAAAAAATCCTGCCCGTCTTTCAGCCGAAGCCCGATGACAAGTTTGCCAGAATTTACCCTCCTCCGGTTAAATCCGGCCTTTTCCAGGCTCCCGTAAAAGTCGGTGGTGCTGCGGACATACTCCCCGTTCGCCATGCATACGTTGCGGTATGTCTGGTAAAGCTCCCCGGACTTCTCTGTATAGGAAGGGTCAATTTCGCAATGGTCATCCAGGAACTGGGCCAGCCAATCGTTCTCTTCGCGGTAGGCTTCGATAGCGTCAACGACAATCTTTGGTTTCCTGGTGTGGAAATCGGATGCGATGGCTTTCGCCGCGCCCTCGATGACCCACTTCATGATGGCCCCGCCCGACTCCGCGTAGAGGTGGTCGGCGAAGTTCTTGATATCGGACTTGCCTGTGATTTTCGCATTGAACGGGATGACGATGAGCCGGCGCCATGT
>CADAFY010000182.1 GCA_902787255.1 uncultured Bacteroidia bacterium | reverse complement strand
GAACAAAATCCTGATGCTCTGATGGCCGGTATTTTAACAAGGACATTGCTGCCGTGAAAGATGCTGCAAATATTATTTTGAGTCTCCATACCGCGCAAAGATAGAGAATTGGATGAATTATTCCAAATAAAATATGCTGGCTTATCTCAACTTTGATTATAGGCATAAATATACTAATTTTGTACTTGTTATATTTGATGCAGAAACGCACGCTGCAGATTTGGAGTTTTTAATTATGAAAGCACATTTCTT
Organism: uncultured Bacteroidia bacterium; assembly: GCA_902787255.1. GTDB lineage: Bacteria > Bacteroidota > Bacteroidia > Bacteroidales > UBA932 > Cryptobacteroides. The sequence continues at coordinate 2,957 of CADAFY010000182.1, read as the reverse complement.
ATCTTTTGTTATTTGCTTGTCTTTGAGCGTGAGCCTCGGGGCGGTTTCTTTTCCTGAGTATTCTTATCCCAAATGGCTGGAAGAGGCCGTTATTTATCATATCTATCCTTCGTCCTATATGGATTCCAACGGGGATGGATACGGCGACCTGGAAGGCATCCGTTCCCGTTTGGATTATATCAAAAGCGTAGGATTCAATACGATTTGGATGAGTCCCATTTTTTGCAGTCCCTTTGAAGACGGCGGCTATGACATTACGGACTATTATAAAATTGACCCTCGGTTCGGGACGAATACGGACCTTGTGAATCTGGTCAAGGATGCCCATCAGAAAGGCATTCGCGTGTGCCTGGATCTGGTGGCCGGCCATACCTCCGACAAACACCCCTGGTTTATTGAGTCTGCCACGGGGGACAAGAACGGTCACTATGCCGACTACTATATCTGGACAAACGGGAAGGAGACCAAGCCGGCGAAACCCTCTCCCACGGAAAGGGCGAATTGGGTGTACAATGATTATCCGAGAGACGGCTATTATCTGAAAAACTATTACAATATCCAGCCGGCCCTCAATTTCGGCTTCTATCAGCCGAACCCCGAACATTCCTGGGAAGACGCGTTCGATGATCCCGGCCCGCGGGCTGTCCGGCAGGAAATCAAGGATATTCTGGCATTTTGGTTCGACAAAGGCGTAGATGGTTTCCGTTGCGATATGGCCAATTCGCTGGTCAAGGGCGATGATGCGGAATTTCACGGCGTACGGAGGCTTTGGGCGGACATTTTCTCCTGGAAACACGAGCACTATCCCGAGACGATTTTCTTGTCCGAGTGGTCCAGCCCGATTGAATCCATCTCTTGTGGCTTTGACATTGACATTATCTGCCACAACGGTTGCGGGAATACGATGTACCGGGACATTATGTATAACACCTTGCGCGATGCGGATAAGGTAACCGGCATTTATCCGTCCAAGGACTGCTGGTTGGACAAATCCGGCAAAGGTCGCTTCGACACCTTCGTCATTCCCTTTGAGCAAATGTACCGTGAGACCCGTGGTCACGGTTTTCCTTGTATGCCGACCTCCAGCCACGATACCTGGCGTATGAATAGGAATCAGCGTTCTACATTGCCGGAACTGAAAACGGCGATGACCTTCTTCCTGACGATGCCCTGGGTGCCGATTGTCTATTATGGAGAAGAAATCGGTATGCGCAGTATGGACGGTGCGCCCGTCGTGGAAGGCAGCCGTGACCGTTCTGCCGAGCGTACGCCGATGCAATGGGGACCGGGCGAGACGGCAGGTTTTTCTACCGCAGACCCTTCGAAACTCTTCCTGCCCGTCGATGCTTCGAAAACGCGTCCCGAAGTGGCTGCCGAACAGGCCGACCCGTCCTCGATGCTCAACTGGACCAAGGATTTGCTGGCATTCCGGGCGCAGCATCCCGCGATGGGCAATGTAGGGGAGTGGCGGATGTTGAGCGACCCGATGCAGCCGTATCCGGTCGTGTATGAAAGAAGCGGCAGCGGGGAACGCTTTGTCGTCATCCTCAATCCGCGCGCAGCCGCCGCGGAGGCCCTTGTAGACCTGGACGGAAAGGTGGTTCCGGTATGGGGACATACCAAAGCCTTGACAGTCCGGAAGAAATCCGGCAAAACGGCCTTGCGCATCAAAGGAACCAGTGCGGTTATCTGTCAAATCCAGCCTTAATCGGGAAGCGGGGTATTTCTACATAAAAATGCAAAAAAGTATGATATATTTTTGCAGAATCAAAAAAATGTAGTACCTTTGCAGTCCCGAAAGGAAATTCCTGAATAGCTCAGTTGGTTAGAGCATCTGACTGTTAATCAGAGGGTCCCAGGTTCAAGTCCTGGTTCAGGAGCCAAAGAGGTATGAAATGCGTTTCGTACCTCTTTTTTTGTATCTTTGTTGAGATTCATCAACTAGTGGGTATTGGGTAATGAAAAAGACATTTTGTTTGATCGTGAATGTGCTGTCCGGTCTGGTGGGACTTTCCGCGCAGGAGCCCGTCGATTTGGGACTGTCCGTCAAATGGGCTTCCTGCAACCTGGGGGCCTCCCGTCCCGAGAAGTATGGGAGTTATTATGCGTGGGGAGAGACCCGGACAAAGTGGTATTACGACTGGGAGACTTATAAATGGTGCGTGCGCGTTTTCGACCGTCTGACCAAATATAATTTCGATGAACACTACGGCCGTGTCGACCACAAACAGACGCTGGAAGCAGCGGATGACGCGGCTAAGGTCAAGTTGGGCGGAAAATGGCGTATGCCGACGGTGGATGAACTACGCGAATTGATAGCGGACTGCACCTGGGAATGTACCGTGTTGAACAAAGTGAACGGCTATAAAGTATCCGGCAAGAAGCCCGGCTATACCGACCGTTGGATTTTCATTCCTTGCGCCGGCTCCCGCCGGGGTTTCCATCTTGAATATGATACGCAAATCTGCGAATTGTGGACGGCTTCTCTCGATACGGAGCAATTCGGTGCCTTTGCCTTGAGCGCGGGAGAATCCGTCAAATGTCTCACCTCCAGCCGCCGCCTCGGCTGTCCCATCCGTCCCGTCTGCGAGTGACGCTTTCTCTAAAAGAACTTGCTGATTTCGTCCGGCGCTCTGCAGAGATTGATCCCAGCAAACACTCAACGGAGCTTGACGGGACGGACATTTAACGAATAGGCTCTTTCACTACTATCCATCTTGGCGCTTGACCCGTTGAACTCAAAACTCTTGGCCGCGTTGTTTCTCTCCAAAAGCTCGGAGGACCAGCAACCGTATACCTCGTAAGGGAAGATAATCTGCCGGCCATTGGACTTGGAGGTGAAGAGCCAATACGCCCGGCCGTCGTCGTCGGTCTCTTTGCTCAGATTGCAGGTGGTAAGAAGCTCCTCAAACTCGGCCGGGGTCGGTATTCTCCAGTTGCTGCCCAACTGGAGCTGT
>CADAFY010000181.1 GCA_902787255.1 uncultured Bacteroidia bacterium | reverse complement strand
TACATTGTCCGGCCAGCGCATCATCCTTGAGTACGGCGGCAGGGGCCAGTTGGAGCAGACAGACGGGCTTGTCGTCTCCGTCCTCGAGTTCACCGGCCAGCATTCCGGCGATGACTCCGCCCTGGGAGTGCCCGGCAAAAGCGATTTTGGACACATAGGGGAGCGTCTTGACATATTGGAGCACGGCGCGCGCGTCCTCGATTTCATTGGCAATGGTCATTTTGATGAATTGACCCTCGCTTTTCCCGTGAGCATCGAAGTCAAAACGGATGGAGGCGATGCCTTCCTTGGCCAAGGCTTTTGCGAGCCCTTTGATGGGGGCCATATTCTTGTTGGCGATGAACCCGTGCATCAGAATCACCATCGGACACTTGTCGGTGGCGGGATTGAATCCTTCGGGCAGCGTGATGGCGGTGGAAATGCCGCCCTGCGGTCCGAACACCTCATAATGAGGTTTCTTGCATAGAAAAGAGAAAATACCCATATCCTTTATTTTTTTTCAAAGGTAAACATTTTTTCCTTTTTTCCGGTAAACTGATTATTTTTGTGGGTTCATAAAAGAAAATGCCTTATGATGCGTGAAGAAACTGTTTTTGGCCCGATTCGCTCCCGTCGCCTGGGTGCGTCCCTGGGCATCAATCTTTTGCCCCGCAAAGGAAAAATCTGCAACTTTGACTGCATTTACTGCGAATGCGGCTTGAACAAGGACGGAACAGCGGACAAAGTGCTGCCGACCGCTCTTGAAGTACGCCGTGCGCTGGAGGACAAGTTGGCGGAACTGATGCTGGACGGAGGGCACATCGATTCCATTACCTTCAGCGGAGATGGGGAGTCGACCCTTCATCCGGAATTTGCAACCATTGTGGACGATGTGTTGACGTTGCGGGACGCTTTCTTCCCGGATGCCAAGGTGTCCGTGCTGACCAATGCCACCCGTCTGGGGGATGAGAAAGTCGTGGCTGCGCTGAAAAAGGTGGACAACCCGATTCTGAAACTCGATGCCGCGACCTCCGAAGATGTCGCCCGCATCAACCGTCCGACCTTCCCCTACGATGTGGAAGAAGTGTTGGAAAATATGCGTGCCTTTGACGGAAATTTCATTTTGCAGACGATGTTCCTCAAAGCCCCCGGCTTCGACTCGACGGAGCCGCAGCGCCTGGCCGCCTGGATGGATGCGGTCCGTGAACTGCAGCCCCGCGCCGTTCAATGTTACAGCCTCGACCGCCCCGCTCCGGAGGAAGGATTGGAGAAAATTCCTGTAGAAACGCTGAAAAAACTTGTTCGTCCGCTTGTGGAAGAAGGTTTTAAGGTAGATTGTTTCTAAAATTATTCTAAGAAAACGAAATATTGTGTAACTTCGTGCCCCGGAAAAAATTTTGTCTATGGAGAAATTGTTGAAATATAAAGTCTCGCTTCCCGGTATCAAGGGTTTTGCGCGTTTTTATCTGCTCAAACCCACGACCTCTCTTTACAGTTTTCACAAATTGATGCGTGCGGATATGGATTTCCCGCAGGACCAGACGGTCGTGTTCAAGGCCGTAGATGCCTTGGGAGAAGCAATGGCCCGTTTCAGCGATATCAAGAACCTGGGCAAGGGAACCATTGACCGGGTCAGTGCCGCCCTTTGCCGCAAAGAAGGCTGGGATCATTTCGTCTATTTCTACGACACCATCAACCGCAAGAGCGTGCTGGTGGATTTCGTTGAAGAAACCGTCGGCGAAGAGGGTGTATATCCGATGCAACTGGAGGCGGAGGCCAAAGGTCCGAACCCCATTGAGTTCGAACGCGGCTATGTGGCGATGGAAGATATGCCCGATGACAAGCGTCGCCGCCTGCTCAAAGGAGATGAGGACGATGACGAAGATGTAGATGAGGACGACGAGGAGATGGATGACGATGAAGATGAGATTGTCTCCGAGGAAGAAGAGTTTGACGAGGACGAAATGTAGGGGTGGGGCGTAGGAAACTACTGATTCTGCTCGGCCCTACGGCCGTGGGTAAGACCGACCTTTCCGTGTCGTATGCCCGCCGTTATGATTCCCCCATTATTTCCTGCGATTCCCGACAGATTTATCGGGAAATGAGCATAGGGACGGCCGTCCCGTCGGCGGAGTTGCGTGCCGAGATTCCCCATTATTTTATTCAAGACCATACGATTTTTGAGCCTTACACCGCCGGCAAATACGAGGTGGAGGCCCTGGCTTTGCTGGAGTCCCTGTTCGAACAGGGGCACGAAACCTTGGTGATGGTGGGGGGCTCCGGCTTCTATATCGATGCGTTGTGCGAGGGGCTGGATGATTTTCCCCCGGCGGATTTGCCCCTTCGGGAAGAATTGATGCGTCGGCTCAAGGAAGAGGGTGTGGAGTCCTTGCGGCTGGAACTCAAGGCACTGGACCCGGCCTCGTATGCGGCGATTGACATAGCCAACGGACAGCGGGTGGTCCGGGCGCTGGAGGTCTGTCTGATGACGGGCCGTCCGTTCTCCTCTTTCAAGACCGGAGCCCGCAAGGAGCGTTCTTTCAAGATAGAAAAAATCGGTCTGACGCGCCCCCGTGCCGAATTGTACGCCCGCATCGACGCCCGGGTGCTGCAAATGGTCGAAGACGGACTGATGGAAGAAGTGCGCAGTCTCTATCCCCACCGGGCGCTGACGGCCCTGCAGACGGTCGGGTACAAGGAATTGTTCCCGGTGCTGGAAGGGGAGTATGACCTGGCGCGGGGCATCGAACTGGTCCAGCGCAACACCCGTCACTATGCCAAGCGCCAACTCAGTTGGTGGGCCCGCGACAAATCCATCCGGTGGCAAGAAGCATCGACCGACTAAAAAGACGCCATCAGGCGTCGCGATGGAGCTTATTTTACGCGCTAAAAAGACGCCATCAGGCGTCGCGATGGAGCTTATTTTACGCGAACAACGCAGTTAGCACATCGAGGGATTGGATGTGCAGGGGCGTGTCGAGGTGGTATTCCAGGTATTTGAGGTAACTGCGGATAATCCGGTCGCGGCGCCGCCCGGTGAGGGGGATGAGCAAGGTCTGTTCAAAAGTCTTGCCCTCCAATTTTTCCAAATCGGACAGGCCTTCTTCACTGAAAATCAACAGATCTTGTTCGGAGGCTTGGTAGCCCGTTTTTTCGCACAATTCCTTGAGCAAGGCCAGATGGAAATTGGCGTAGGGAATCTGGTTGTCGTCGGTCCCCAGACGGTCCAGCAGCAGGATGCGGCCGCGGAGCCAGGCATA
>CADAFY010000180.1 GCA_902787255.1 uncultured Bacteroidia bacterium | reverse complement strand
CATTGCGAAAAAGAAAGTACGGCCATCGCCGCGACCATCAACTGAAAAAGAATCCGTTTCATATATTCCTATCCATTATCTCGCATAATGTACGACCAAGCCGAGAGAAAAGCAAATTTATTGGTGAAATTTGGTTATATTTGCAAGAATATCATTTTCGGCCAGAGACCGATATTCAAATAATAGGAAACATAAACATACATACGAATGAACCATTCTATAAAAAGCACCCTGATTCTCGCGCTGACCTGCCTCTCATTCACGCTTCAGGCCCAGGACGACCAGCCGCTGTGGCTGCGCAAAAGCAGCATTTCGCCCGACGGAAAGACCATCGCCTTTTCCTACAAAGGAGAAATTTTCACCGTACCCACGAGCGGCGGAAAAGCCTTCCAGATTACTTCCAACGCCGCATTTGACGACGACCCGCGCTGGAGCGCCGACTCCCGCGACCTCGTATTCGTATCCTATCGCGAAGGCAGCAAAGACATCTACCGCACCTCCGCCCAGGGTGGAAAAGTCCAACGCCTGACCAACCATCCCGGCGCCGAGACTCCCCTCGCCGTGCTGGCTGACGGGACCATTCTGTTCAACACCACCCTCGGAGCGGATACGGCCTGGCGCGGCTTCCCCGGCTATCCCCAACTCTACGCCACCAACCTGGACGGCATCACCCCCTGGCGCGTCACCTCCCTGCCGATGGGCAACATCAGCGTCAACCGGGAAGGCATCGTACTTTATGAAGACATCAAAGGCGTGGAAGATTCCTTCCGCAAGCACCACACGTCCTCCGTCACCCGCGATGTCTGGCGTTACGAACCTGCAGGCCTCAGCAAGAAAGATTTGCAGGCGCGCGACGGCAAAATGCTCATCGATGCCAACGGGACCTTCACCTGCGTGAGTTCCTTCATCGGTGAAGACCGCAACCCCGTCTGGGGACCTTCCGGCAAGGATTATTTCTACCTGAGCGAAAAGGACGGCACCCTGAATATTTATCACGCGACCTCCGGACAAGATGCGCAGCCCAAGCAACTGACCTTCTTCAAAGACGCCCCCGTCCGCTACCTGTCCGTCGCCGACAACGGGACGCTCTGCTTCAGTTGGAACGGTGAACTCTACACCCTCAAAGAGGGTGAACAACCCGTCAAAGTGAACATCAGCATCACCGCCGACAACGGAGATGCCGCCAGCCGCCTTTCCTTGCTGCAAAGCGGTGCGGAATCAATGGCCGTCTCTCCCGACGGCAAAGAAGTGGCGGTCATCTGCCGGGGCGACGTCTATGTGACCACCGTCGATTTGGACCGTACCGTCCGCGTCACCAACACCCCCTGCCAGGAACGCGATTTGAGTTTCTCCTCCGACGGCAAGACGCTGTACTACGCTTCCGAGCGCGAAGGCTGTTGGAGCATCTTCAAGAGCAGTCCCGCCGACAAGGACACTAAGTATTTCAGTTTCTCCAACACCTTCAAGGAGGAGCGTTTCACCAAGGCCGGCGAAACCTGCTTCCAGCCCGTCGTTTCCCCGGACGGGAAATGGGTGGCGTTCCTGCGAGACCGGACGGAACTCGTCATCAAGAAAACGGACGGAAGCAAGGAAAAGAGCCTGCACAAAGGCATCAACTATTCGTATATCGACGGTGACCAGGCCTTCTGCTGGAGTCCGGACAGCAAATACATCCTCTGCAACTGGCAGGCGGACGGCAGTTGGAACAATGAAAATGTCGCTCTCATCGATATTCAGAGCGGGGATATCCGCGACCTCACCCAAAGCGGTTACAACGACGACGGCTTCCGTTTCGCGATGGGCGGCAAGGCGATGAGCTGGCGCAGCGACAAAGCCGGCTATCGCAGCCACGGCAGCTGGGGCTCCGACCGTGACATCTACGTGATGTTCTTTGATGCCAAACTCTATCACGAATTCATCCGCAGCGAAGAATTTGAAAAAGAAGAGAAATTCCTGCTGGACGGCAACAAGAAGGCCGAAAAGAAAGAAAAACAGGATTCCGTCAAGGCCGAAAGAAAATACGAACCCGACTTCACCTATTTGGAAGACCGCACCGTCCGCCTGACCCCCTATTCGGGCCGAATCAGCGACCACTACCTCTCCAAGGACGGCAAGAAACTCTATTATGTGATGAATACCGGCAAGGCCAACGACCTCTATGTGCTCAACACCAAGACCAAAGAACTCAAGGTAGCCCACAGCGGTACCAGCGGCGAAATCATCCCCTCCGCGGATGAGAAGTATATCTTCATTTTGGGGGGCAGCGGCAAAGTCAACCGCATCGAAGTCGCCTCGGGGACCAAGAAGAGCATCTCCTTCAAGGGCGAATACGAATATGACACCGTCAAAGAACGCGCCTATATTTTCGAGCATATTTGGAAACAGGTTTCCGAAAAATTCTACGACAAGGATTTCACCGGCGTCAACTGGCCCTACTGCTACGAGAACTACAAGCGTTTCCTCCCCCACATCAACAACAACTTCGATTTCAGCGATATGCTGTCCGAAATGTTGGGCGAACTCAACGCGTCCCACACCGGCTCCCGCTACTATTATAATAATAAGTACAACTTCGGGCTGCTGGGTGTCATCTTTGATGACGCTTGGAAGGGCGACGGGCTGAAAATCGCGGAAATCCTCCCCGACTCCCCTTTGAAACTCGCCGATGAAGAGATTCAGGCCGGCGATGTCATCACGGCTGTAAACGGAGTACCGGTACGCCGCAGCGAGGGCTGGTACAAGCATTTCACCGCGAAGGGAGGCAAGCGGCTCACGGTCAGCGTCAGCAAGAAAGGCCGCAAAGCGGAAGATGTGTACCTGACCGCCATCAGCAGCGAACGGGACTTGCTCTACAAACGCTGGGTACGCCGCAACGAGGAGCAGGTTGAAAAACTCTCCGGTGGTAAAATCGGCTATGTGCACGTAAGGCAAATGAAATCAGAAAGTTTCCGCGAAGTATACAGCCGTGCATTGGGCAAATACAAGAACTGTGAAGCGCTTATCGTGGACACCCGCTACAATGGCGGCGGCTGGCTCCACGACGACCTGGCTATGTTCCTGAGCGGAAAAGAATATATGCATTTCACCCCGCGGGGCCAATACAATCGGCAAACTGATTGGTATGCCGGTCCCGGGAACAGGTACCGCCGTCTGGTGGGAAACACAGGTGGACGAGAGTCTCATTTTCGGCATTCCGCAGGTCACCTCCGTCGGACTGAAAGAGAACAAAGTGCTGGAGAATTACCAGATTGAGCCGGATATCCGCGTAGTAAATGACCCGGCGAGCCTGATCCGGGGCGAGGACAAACAATTGGAAAAAGCCGTTGAATTTTTGATGAATAACCAACAATGAGCCGCAGCGTCGTCATTATCCCCACCTACAACGAGAAGGAAAACATCGAGAAAATGATTCGCAGGGTGTTTTCCTTGTACGATGATTTCAGCATTTTGGTCGTTGACGATGGCTCTCCGGACGGAACGGGCGCCATTGTCAAAGGCTTGCAGGCGGAATTTCCGGACCGTCTTTTCCTAATAGAGCGCGGTGGAAAACTGGGCTTGGGAACAGCCTATCTGCAGGGCTTTGCCTGGGCGCTGGAACGCGAGTATGACTTCGTTTTTGAAATGGACGCCGACTTCTCCCACAATCCCGAAGACCTCGCCCGCCTCAAGGCCGCCTGTGAGAATGGCGGAACGGCTGAGAGCGGCGCTGACAGCAGTGCAGAGGCAGGCAAGGATGCATACGCGGATGTAATCTGCGGCGGGGCTGACTTGGCCGTGGGCTCACGCTATTGCAACGGCATCAGCGTCATCAACTGGCCCATCGGCCGCGTCCTCATCAGTTATTTCGCCTCGGTCTTCGTGCGCAAGGTCTTGAACGTGCGCGTTTTCGACTGCACTTCCGGCTTTGTCTGCTACAGCCGCCGCGTGCTGGAAACGCTGAACTTGGACAAAATCAAGATGAAGGGCTACGGTTTCCAAATTGAAATGAAGTACAGCGCCTTGAAACTGGGCTTCCGGCTCAAAGAAGTCCCCATCATCTTTATCGACCGCAAAGAAGGCTCATCCAAAATGTCCGGCAGCATCTTCGGCGAAGCCTTCTGGGGCGTGCTCGCCCTCCGTTTCCGCCGCATCCGCGCCAAATAATCCTACGACCTACCCGGAAACAACGACGCGGCGGATGCGGCGGGGAACGGAGGTGAGGATTTCGTAGGGAATGGTGCCGAGGGTTTCGGCAAGGTCTTCGACGCGGGGTTCTTCACCAAAGATGGTGACGGTGTCGCCGACGGAGACGGGAACGCCGGTCACATCCAGCATAGACATATCCATACAGATGTTGCCGACGGTCGGGACGAGATGGCCGTTGAGCAGGAAACGGGCTTTGCCGCAACCCAGGTGTCGGTCCAAGCCGTCCGCATAGCCAACGGGAATGGTGGCCAGGGTCATTCCTTCGGAGGGTATGACCCCGTGACGGCCATAGCCGACCGTACCGTCTTCGGGACGAAGGGTCTTGACTTGAAGGACCTTGCACTTAAAAGAAGCGACAGGAGAAAGACGCACGCCGGGGACGCTGCTCACGCCATAAATACCGATGCCCAGACGCACCATATCGAACTGGTATTGTGTAAAACGCTCGATGCCGGCCGAATTCAGGATGTGCCACATCGGCTTGTAGCCTATCGCCCGTCCGATGGATTCCGCCCCCTGCCGGAAGAGTTCGATTTGCGATAAGGTAAAGGCATCGTGTTGAGGTTCATCGGCCGCCGCCAGGTGGGAATAGACGCTCGCGACCTTCACCCGGCTGGTATTTTTCAAGAAGTTTATCAGTTCCGGAATCTCCGAGGGGACAAAACCCAGCCGGTGCATCCCCGTATCCAATTTGATATGCACGGGATAATCTTTCTTTCCTTTGGCTCTCAACACGCCGCACAGGGTTTTGAGGGTGGAAAGATTGGGAATACCGGG
>CADAFY010000179.1 GCA_902787255.1 uncultured Bacteroidia bacterium | reverse complement strand
TGCATCTTAAATCCGATGGAACGATATGGATTAGCGGCACTTATCACAACATTTTTTCCGTAGCCCGTTGCCTATCGGAACTGGGCTTCAAGATACTTAATTGCATCACTTGGGTCAAAACCAATCCTCCTCCCAATCTTTCGTGCCGATACTTCACCTACTCGGCAGAGTATATCCTATGGGCTCGAAAAGAGCAGAAGGTTCCACATTACTACAACTATGAGTTGATGAAAGAAATCAACGGTGGCACCCAGATGCGTGATGTATGGACATTGCCGGCCATTGCGCCGTGGGAGAAATCGTGCGGCAAGCATCCTACGCAGAAGCCGTTGTGCGTTCTATCGAGAATTATTCAGGCCTCCACAAAACCCGGTGCGTGGATACTTGACCCGTTCACCGGAAGCAGCACCACCGGTATTGCGGCAAACCTTCTGGGACGCCGTTTCCTCGGTATCGACCAGGAAGAAAAATTCCTCGAGATGAGCAAAGCCCGTCGCGAGGAACTGAACAGCATCAACCGCCGTGGTGAGATTCTGGAGAAATTGGAGAAGCAGGCCAAACTATTCCAAGATTGCGACATTCGCGTCCTGTGTGAGCCGGAGGTCTATTACGGCCCGGAACTTCCGTTCTAATACTCTCGGTGTCTTATCACGAGATTGAGAACGTTCTTAAAGTCCCTTTTTCCTAAAATACACTCTCTAGTCCATTTTAGCGCCAGTTCAAACTGGTGTGCTCCAGGATTTTGCTTTTCACATAGACAGAACAATTCAAGTATTATCGCCATCCCTCCAATCGACATCGTCCCTGAAACAACAATATGCCCGTATTTCTTTTCTATATATTTGAGAGTCTTAGGCGAATATGACTGTCGTGATCCGGGTGTTGGAAACGGGGAACACTTTTTATAAAATCTCTGATAGTATTTTAGAAGTCTTGCAATGTCATCTCTATAATGCTGCGCCTTAAGAAGAAGATCAACGACCCATTCGTCATGAGGAAGAAGAAAAGGCTTAGCGTTACGTTTCGGTTGAAGGATCTTCACCCGAAAGTCAAGATCGGGACGAGCGCCTCTATCTCCTTGAAAAATCCCGATTACAGTCCCATCTGACGCTACAAAAGTACGGATGGCTGGCTGTTTGGGAGACCTCTGCCATAGGACGCCTTTAATAAAGTAGTTTTTATTGTAAGTCATAGTTATTCTGCTTATTCCCAAACTTTCATTAAACCATTGTAGTTCATTTCTCTACCACTCTGGTTCCAATAAGTCATATCTTGTTCGATAAAGAGCCACTTAATTGTGTAAAGAAGCAGATCAAGAGGGAGCCCCGTTGTAAAATGACAGGAGTTGATGATATCTTCATTCGGCTCCTCACAGTTATAGACCTGGGTAATTAATGCCCTTAGTTTTTGTCCATCTTCCGGGTTCTCCACTACTTTGTTATAAACATCGTCCCATATCTCATCATGTTTAGGTCGATTACCGGTACTAATGATATTATTATATTTCCCATATCTAAACTGATAGTCTTCGACACGGACTTCGAAGTCCATTCCTTTATTCTTATATGCAGGGCGTTGGAGGTAGACTCTTTTCCCGTTTTTTCCGGTTTCTACGTAATAATAGTAATAATTCCACTCCTGGGAAGTCCCGTGCTTTTCCTCAAGAAAAAGCATTATCAGTTTCTTATGATACTCTTCACGGGAGGATGCTTTAATTGTGACGGTCAATTGAGTTTCCATTGGAGCCCATATTTAAAATAGTTCTTTGATTTCGACCTTAAGTGCTTTCGCAATCTTCTCGATATTACAGAGCGTAATATTCTTTTCGGCTCTTTCTATCATACCAATATATGTGCGGTGTACACCTGCTAGTTCAGCAAGCTTTTCTTGAGAAAGATTGCGCGCCTTGCGAATCTCTTGAACTCTTTGCCCGAAGAGCAAGAGGATGGGTTCTTTGTCCATTTAGGAATGAATGTGATTTGACAATCACAAAGGTAGATATGCTAACTAAAGTTATCAACATACTATAGTTAGCATTGCTTTGAAAGAAGGTTTTGATTCAAGCCCCTTTCGATTAGCAGTGCATGCTGGTTTTACTGCATTACCTAATTATTTCGTACAGTCGCGTTGGCGGCGGGCTTCGTAGAGGAGGATGGCGGCGCTGACGGAGGCGTTGAGGGAGTCCATTTTACCCATCATAGGAATCAAGATGTGGTGGTTGGCGGCGACGCGCCAAGCGTCGGTGAGGCCGTCGGCTTCGGAGCCGATAACGAGGGCGTAGGGCTTGGAGTCTTGCAGTTGGGCGGTGAGAATCTGTACTTTGCGCTGTTGCAAGAATGCGATGGCTTCTTCGCTGGAACAGATGGCGGTGGGGACGCTGAAAAGGGCACCCAAGGAGGAACGCAGTACGTTGGGGTTATACACATCGGCCAGCGGGTCGCAGACAATCAGCGCGTCGGCGCCGGCTCCGTCCGCACTGCGCAGGATGGCTCCGAGGTTTCCGGGCTTTTCAATGCTTTCCAAGACGATGACGAGGGCGTTTTCGGGCAGGGAGAGGACTTCCAGTCGGTGTGACCGGACCTTCATTTCCGCAATAATGCCTTCGCTGGACCCCCGAAGGGCGATTTTTTCGTATAAGGCGGCGGGGACTTCTACAAGCAGGGGGCTGGCATCGGAGTCGCAACCTCGGCTTGTCGCGGCGCCCGGGAGTTCGCAAGCCCGGCCTGCTGCACTCGGGAGTCCGCCTATTGTCGCACTCGGGGGGCAGGATGTCCGGCCGGTCGCAAATGTCGACGCTTCGTCTATCAATTTGGCCAACGCCGCGTGTTCCTGTCCCTCTCCGGCGCTGAAAATCTCGGGGCAGACGAACAGGGTCGCGGCCTGGTAGCCGGCATCCAGCGCCCGGGCAACTTCCCGCGCGCCTTCAACCACAAAAAGCCCTTCCTCCTTGCGCAGGCGGGACTTTTCTTGTAAAGAGAGCAGATGTTTGATTTTGGGGTTCTGCGCCGAACTTATGCTTTCTCGCCGGACCATAGGTTGTCGTTACAGGCTGGTCTTGGGACGCATTTGCGGGAAGAAGAGTACATCCTGGATGGTGGTCTGGCCCGTCATGAACATCGTCAGGCGGTCAATACCCATTCCCAGCCCGGATGTGGGCGGCATGCCATATTCCAGGGCGCGCACGAAGTCCATATCGATGAACATCGCCTCGTCGTCGCCGCCGCTCTTGAGTTTGGCTTGCTCCTCGAAACGCTCGAACTGGTCGATGGGGTCGTTGAGTTCGCTGTAGGCGTTGGCCAATTCCTTGCCGCAGACGAAGAGTTCGAAACGCTCGGTCAGGGTCGGGTCGTTGCGGTGGCGCTTGGTGAGCGGAGACATTTCCACGGGATAGTCGATGATGAAGGTCGGGTCGATGAGTTTGTCCTCGCAGTAGGCTCCGAAGATGGCGTCGATGAGTTTGCCTTTGCCCATCGAAGGCTCGATTTCCACATTCAGTTGCTTGCAGGTGGCACGCAGTTGCTCCACATCCATTCCCTTGACATCCACGCCTGCATATTGCTTGATGGCTTCCAGGATGGGAAGGCGGCGGTAGGGGGCTTTGAAGTCCACTGTGTGCTCGCCGATGGTCACCTTCGTCGTGCCGTTGACGGCGACGGAGATTTTCTCCAGCATTTTCTCGACGAACTCCATCATCCAGAGGTAGTCCTTGTAGGCCACATAGATTTCCATACAGGTAAACTCGGGGTTGTGGGTCTTGTCCATTCCCTCGTTGCGGAAGTCCTTGGCAAATTCGTACACGCCGTTGTAACCGCCGACAATCAGCCGTTTGAGGTAGAGTTCGTTGGCGATACGCATATAGAGGTCGATGTCGAGGGCGTTGTGGTGGGTGATGAAAGGACGGGCCGTGGCGCCGCCGGGAATGCTCTGCAGAATCGGGGTTTCCACCTCCAGGCAGCCGGCCTGGTTGAAGTACTCGCGCATCACGGCGATGATTTTGCTGCGCTTGATGAACACGTCGCGGACCTGCGGATTCACGATGAGGTCCACATAGCGCTGGCGGTAGCGAAGTTCGGGGTCGGAGAAGGCGTCGAACACCTTGCCGTCCTGCTCCTTGACGATAGGCAGCACGCGCAGGGACTTGCTCAGCAGGGTCAGTTCTTTCACGTGGACGGACAGCTGGCCGGTCTTGGTCAGGAACGCAAAACCTTTCACGCCGATGATGTCGCCGATGTCCATCAGTTTCTTGAACACGGTGTTGTACATCGTCTTGTCTTCGCCCGGGCAAATCTCGTCGCGGTTGAGGTAGAGTTGGATGCGTCCGCTCTCGTCCTGCAGTTCCGCAAAAGAGGCGGCGCCCATAATGCGGCGGGACATCAGACGCCCGGCCAGGCACACGTCCTGCATATTGTTTTTCTCCGCGTCGAAGCCGTCGGCGATGCTTTGGGCGCTGGCGTTGACGGGGTAAAGGGCGGCAGGATACGGGTCGATGCCCAATTCGCGGATTTTCGCGAGGGATTCGCGGCGCAACAGTTCTTGCTCACTAAAATTCTGTTCCATTGATGCTGTCCATTTAATTTAATCTCGCAAAGATACTAAAGATTCAATTAAAATGCGTATTTTCGTCCCGAAAAAGAATTGAGATTATGAACAGTTGCCGTCTCTGGAAGAAAACGCATCGTTATGGCTTGATTGGCTACCCGATTGCCCACTCGGGCAGCCCGGCGCTATTTCGTCAGGCCTACGGCGGGAAATGGTCGTACGACCTGATTGAAAATCCTTCGTTTGAAGAGGCCTGGCAGGCATTTTTGGATGGGTATGACGCCATCAATATTACCGCACCGTTCAAGGAGAAAGCGGCGGCACGGGCGGATATCCAAAGTCCGGAGGTGCAGGCCATCGGCGCGGCCAATATCGCCGTCAAAACCCGTTGTGGCGTCAAGGCCTTCAATTCCGATTACCTAGGCGTACGGATGCTGCTCCAAGAATGGATGGAGGGTCCGTGGAGGGCTTTGTGTGTGGATAGGAGTGGGGCCTGCGGGAGCATCGGTGCCAGGGTAGATGCCGAGGTCGGAAGTAGCACCCGCCGGTGCGCCGGAGCCGGGGCAGATGACGAGTGCTTGCCGCGTGTGGCGGTCGTCGGTTATGGCGGGGCCGGCAAGGCTGCAGCCGCGGCTGCGAAGGATATGGGCCTGGAAGTTCAGGTGTTCAACCGCTCCGACCACGGCCTGGCCTTCATCCGTCCGCTGACCGAACTCCCGCAGGCCCATACTGATTTGCTTATCTACACCCTTCCGATGCTCGTTCCCGAGATGCACGCGTGGATGGACGCCATCCGATCCGGCGCCGTTTCCGGCCCGCTCTGCTGTATCGAAGCCAACTACCGCGACCCCGTGCTTGCACCGCGGAGTGGCGCACCTGCTATGTCAGGCCATTGCTCGCCTGACGGCCCCGGCCTGTGCATTTCTTCCTCCCCCGAATCCGACGAGGCTTATTGTTTCGGCCAATACATCCCGGGCGAACAATGGCTCCTTGCCCAAGCCGTCACCGGCTACGAAATCCTCACCGGCGAAAAGCCCCGCTTCTGA
>CADAFY010000178.1 GCA_902787255.1 uncultured Bacteroidia bacterium | reverse complement strand
TCAGGATGCAAAGGCCGATGAGGATGGCGAGCCCGACATTGCCGCCGGTCTCGGTGACGATAAAGGGAGTAGCGCCAAAGGCGATGCCGGTACCCAAACGAGCCAGAGCCAGCTGCAAGCCCATCGCCAGCGCCAATTCATAGCCCATAAACCATTTGGCAATCACCTTGGTCACGGTGATACCGGCGATTTCCGCACCGACGCCGAAGACACCGATACCCATCACAGCCCAGAACACGGGCGCCCGCATCTTGTCGCCCAGCAGGGAAATCATCGGAATTTCCGCCCCGCTGTCCAGCAAATCCCTCAACTGGTAGAAAGACAGGCAGGTCACCGCGATACCGGCCACCATCATCAAACTGCTCATAATGCCGGTGAAACGGATGCCCATCTTGTCCAGAATCAGGCCGCCGAAAATCAGCATCAGCAGGTACACGTTGAAAATCGAATATGCCCCGGCCAGGTTGCCATATTCCACTTGCGTAATGGCATAACCGCCCTCTTCAGCGGGAGCGGACAAGCGGGTTTCAACCGAAAAGATGTTGTCGCTGCAAATATAGGTCGCGAACATCAGGAAAGACACCGCCAGCAACATCATCCAGCGCATCTTCTTGGAATCTCTCAAAAGAGTCATAACGATAAGGTATGAAGGTTAGAACGGAAGGTCGTCGCTATCGTCTTCTTCGGCGGAAACGGCGGGAGCGGCAGGGGCCGGGGTTGCGGCCACGGGCTTGGGAGCCTGCGGTGCGAATTGAGCGGGGGCTGCCGCCTGAGCGGGCTGGGCGGGAGCGGCCGCCGGTGCGGGGGCCTGGTAGCCCTCGGCACCCGGGTTGTCGGAGCGTTTGCCCAGCAACTGAATGCTGTCCGCGACAATCTCCGTAATAAAATGTTTCTGACCATCCTGGCCATCCCAACTGCGGCTGCGCAGACGGCCTTCTACATAAATCTGGGAACCTTTATCCATAAACTTCTCTGCCAGGTCGGCCAACTGACGCCAGGCCACGATATTGTGCCACTCTGTGCTTTCGCGCATTTCACCGCTGCGGTCGCGGAAGCGTTCGGTAGTTGCGAGAGGGAAGGTCGCCACTTTGGGGGCGGGTGACGCGCCGCCTTGGTTCTCCAGGTAACGGATTTCGGGTTTCTTTCCAACGTTACCGATCAGCATAACTTTGTTCAGTGCCATTGTTTGATATATTATTGAAGTTTAACGGTGCGCCCACCCGGACGCAAGCAACTACAAAAGTACCTAATTTTTTACGATTTTACAAAGGCAAAACGATATTGTCAGCCAAATTCGGAAGTGAAATCCCGTCAAATTCGGAAGTAAAATTCCGCCAAATTCGGAAGTGAAATCCCGCCAAATTTGGAAGTTGCAATTTTTTCTCATATCTTTGCCATTGATTTCTAATTGTTTTTGGAATGGAATATAGAAAGCGCATTGCAGATCATCTTCTGGCAGAAAAACTAGAAGGAATGGGAGCCGTCCTTATTGAAGGCCCCAAGTGGTGTGGAAAGACAACGACCGCCGAGCAACAAGCCCGCAGCATCTTGTATATGAACGACACTAAGCGACGACATATGAATGTGCAATTGGCTTCGATGAGTCCTGAGACGCTCTTAAAAGGAGATACGCCTCGCCTAATAGACGAGTGGCAGATTGCTCCGTCATTGTGGGACAGCGTAAGGTTTGAATGTGACAAGAGAAAGGATGACGGTCAATTCATTCTGACCGGTTCGTCCGTCCCCGTTGCGTCCGATGACGAAGAGGCGTTCAGCCATTCCGGAACCGGTCGGATAGCAAGATTGAAGATGCGCCCCATGTCCTTGTGGGAATCCGGAGACTCGTCAGGGGTTGTTTCTCTCAAAAATTTGTTTGAAAAGAAAGCCGTTCCCGTCGAAACGGACGGTTCTGACATACATCGTCTAGCATACTTGGTATGCCGTGGAGGATGGCCGAAAGCGGCCCAGCAGAAACCAAGCATTGCCCTGGGAAGGGCTTATGACTATTTTCAGGCCGTTACAGAAGTCGACATCAGTCGTGTTGACAACATCAAGCGCGACAGCGAAAAAGCAAAACTGCTTATGCGCTCCTACGCCCGCCATCAAGGAGCCCAGGTCTCACTCGCAAAAATCTTGTCCGACCTGCAAACCAACACGGGCGAAACAATGAGCGAAAAAACCATTGACGGTTACCTCGAAGCACTCCGCAAGATTTTTGTTGTAGAAGATATGCGCTCTTGGAATCCCAATCTTCGTTCCAGGACGGCCATTCGCAACGCCGACACACGATATTTCATTGATTCGTCCATTGCGGTTGCCGCCTTGGGGGCTGGTCCCGATGATCTTGTCGCCGACTTGGAGACATTCGGCCTTCTATTTGAGACAATGGCCGTTCGCGACCTCAGAGTTTATGCGGATGCAATGCACGGAAGTGTCTACCACTACCGGGACAAAGACGGCCTGGAATGCGATGCCGTCATCCACCTCCGCGACGGCAGGTACGGGCTGGTTGAGATCAAACTGGGCGGGGATGAACATATTGAAGCCGGGGCCCGTTCGCTGCTGCGGCTGAAAAACAAGATTGATACCGACAAAATGAACGAACCGTCATTTATGATGGTACTGACAGGGATGTCCCCTTACGCCCTCCAAAGACCGGACGGAGTCTGGGTCGCACCCATAACCAGTCTCAAAGACTGAAACAAAGCGCTAATCACGCATTGTCAGAGCGTAATGCTTTCTATTCTCAGGCGGAGGATGCCGGAAGGGATTTGAACCTCGGCTATTTCGCCGACCCTCTTGCCCATCAGGGCGGCGCCGATAGGAGATTTCAGCGAAATCTTGCCGGCCTCCAGGTCTATCTCGTGGGGGCTGACAATCTGGTATTTCATTCGGGTGTTGGTGGCGAGGTTGGTAAATTCCACCCGGCTCAGAAGGCTGACTTTGTCTTTGGGAAGGACTTCCGGACGAATCACGCGCGAATGCTCCAGGACCTTCTGCAGGAAACGGATCCGGCTGATGGTCTTCCCCTGCATCCGCTTTGCTTCGCGGTATCCCGCATTATCGCTCCGGTCCCCCTGGGCACTGGTCTCCGCCAGGTCCTCCCTCACCTTGGGATAAACCTCTTCGATCAAGTGCCGCAGCTCGGCAACAAGCTCATCGTATCGCTGTTGTGACAAGTATTCCATAACTCTTAATCTAGGATAGGAATATGAATTCAGAAGCGGGGCTTTTCGCCGGTGAGGATTTCGTAGCCGGTGACGGCTTGGGCAAGGAGCCATTGTTCGCCCGGGATGTATTGGCCGAAACAATAAGC
>CADAFY010000177.1 GCA_902787255.1 uncultured Bacteroidia bacterium | reverse complement strand
ACGCCTATTCCAAGCCGAAGTCTTCCGGGGTCAGGGACAATTTCAAGCGTCCTTCCGATCACCTGCCCATTATCGTGGATTTCAACCTTGACAAGATAATGAAGCAGTTTTGATTCTCTTTAATTTTCATCTTTATGTTCTATTTTGGTTATATTTCCTCATTTCATCAGTCGTGTAGCCCAAACTACACTCCTTCTTCAAGAAGAAAATCTATCTCAAAATATCTCCATAAATCTTTTAATTAAAAGAATCAAAATATATGAAGAAAGCAATATTAGAACTAGAAGACGGTAGCCGTTATGAAGGCCGGTCCTTCGGGCACGAACAGTCCGTATCCGGGGAACTGGTCTTTTATACGGCCATGACCGGCTATCCCGAGAGCCTGACCGACCCTTCCTACAAAGGTCAGATTCTCATCCCGACCTATCCGATGATTGGCAATTACGGGGTTCCGGACGACGAGCAGCGCGACGGAATTTCCCGTTTTTTCGAATCGGACCACATCCAATGTACGGCCCTGGTCATCTCGGACTATTCCGACCGTTACAGCCACTGGGATTCGCGCCGCAGCCTGGGCACCTGGCTCAAGCAGGAAGGCGTTCCGGGCTTGTGCGGCATCGACACCCGCGAACTGACTAAAAAGTTGCGGGAACAAGGCGCAATGCTCGGAAAAATTCTCTTTGAAGGGGAGGATGTCCCGTTCTACGACCCGAACCAGGACAACCTCGTCGCGCAGGTCTCCACGAAAGAGATCCATACTTACGGAAACGGTCGCCACAAGGTGCTGCTGGTGGACTGCGGGATGAAAAATAACATTCTTCGCTGCCTGCTCAAGCACGATGTGACCATCAAACGGGTGCCCTGGGACTATGATTTTACCCACGAAGACTACGACGGACTCTTCCTGTCCAACGGTCCCGGCGACCCGACCCAGTGCGGGGCGACCATCGAACATCTCAAGGTGGCGCTCCAGGGGGACAAACCCATTATGGGCATTTGCTTGGGCAACCAACTCCTGGCTCTCGCCGCGGGTGCCAAGACCTACAAATTGAAATACGGGCACCGCGGACACAACCAGGGCGTGGTCGTTCCCGGTTCGCACAAATGTTTCATCACCTCCCAGAACCACGGCTTCGCCATCGACGAAAGCACGCTGCCGGCCGACTGGGAACCGATGTTCCGCAACCTCAATGACGGCACCAACGAGGGCATCCGGCACCGCAGCAAGCCGTTTTTCTCCACCCAGTTCCATCCGGAAGCCTCCAGCGGCCCGGTGGACACGGAGTCCCTTTTTGCCCGTTTTATAGCCTCGATGTGATATGAAGAAAGCGCAAAAGATATTGGTTCTGGGTTCCGGCGCCCTTAAAATCGGGCAGTCGGGCGAATTTGACTATTCCGGCTCGCAGGCGCTCAAGGCCCTGCGTGAAGAGGGCCGATATACCATCCTGATTAACCCCAATGTCGCCACCGTGCAGACTTCGGAAGGCATCGCGGATGTGACTTATTTCCTGCCCGTCACCCCGGAATTCGTGGAAAAAGTCATCGCAAAAGAACGTCCCGACGGCATCCTGCTGACCTTCGGCGGGCAGACGGCGCTCAACTGCGGCGTGGAACTCCACCGCAGCGGCATTCTGGAAAAATACGGCGTTCAGGTGCTCGGCACCCCCATCGAGGCCGTGATTGCTACGGAAGACCGAGAGATTTTCGCCGAAATGATGCACGGCATCGGCGTCAAAACGCCCCGCAGCGTGGCGGTGACCTCCCTGGATGAAGCCCTCGCGGTGGTCAAGGAAATCGGCTACCCCGTCATCGTCCGGGCGGCTTACACCCTCGGCGGCCTGGGCTCCGGTTTTTGCAGCAACGACGAAGAACTCGTCCGGCTGGCTGGCTCCGCGTTCACTTATTCTCCGCAGATTCTGGTGGAAGAATCGCTCAAGGGCTGGAAAGAAATCGAATATGAAGTGGTCCGCGACTGCTACGACAACTGCATCACGGTCTGTAATATGGAAAATTTCGACCCGCTGGGCATCCATACGGGCGAAAGCATCGTGGTGGCGCCTTCCCAGACGCTTTCCGACCACGAATACCACCAACTCCGGCACATCGCCATCGACATTGTCCGCCACGTGGGCATCGTCGGTGAGTGCAATGTGCAGTATGCCCTGGACCCGAATTCGGACGACTACCGCGTCATCGAAGTCAACGCCCGTCTGAGCCGTTCTTCGGCCCTGGCTTCCAAGGCGACCGGTTATCCGTTGGCCGCCGTAGCCGCCAAACTGGGCCTGGGTTATGGCCTGGATGAGATTCCCAATGCCGTCACCCGCGTGACCTGCGCTTGTTTCGAGCCAGCCCTGGACTATGTGGTCTGCAAGATTCCCCGCTGGGACCTGGGCAAATTCGAGGGCGTGTCCAAAGAATTGGGCTCCTCGATGAAGTCCGTGGGCGAAGTGATGTCCATCGGACGGAGTTTTGAAGAGGCCATTCAGAAAGGCCTGCGGATGGTAGGGCAGGGGATGCATGGCTTTGTGGGCAATTCGGTGCAGATTCCCGACATTGACCAGGAACTCCTGCATCCGAGCGACAAGCGCATCGCGGCCATCGCCCAGGCTTTCGACAAGGGCTACACGGTCGACCGCATCCACGAAATGACGCGCATCGACAAGTGGTTCCTGTACCGCTTGGAAAATATCCATCACGAGAAAAAACGCCTGGCGGCCCTTGACGGGCTGGCGGCGTTGGATGCCGCGCAACTTCGCCGGGCCAAGGAACTGGGTTTTTCGGACTACCAAATCGGGAAAATCCTCTGCGAGGCGCATCCGGGCGAAGATCCGCACCAGAAAGGAATGCAGGTGCGCGCCTACCGCAAGAGCCTCGGCATCCTGCCCGTGGTCAAGCAAATCGACACGCTGGCGGGCGAATATCCGGCGCAGACCAACTACCTCTACCTGACCTACAACGGCCGCGAGAACGACGTTACGTTCGAGCGGGACGGCAAGAGCGTCATCGTGCTGGGCAGCGGGGCCTACCGCATCGGCAGCAGCGTGGAATTCGACTGGTGTTCCGTAGCGGCGGTCAAAAAGATTCAGGAAAGCGGCTACCGGGCCATAATGATCAACTACAACCCCGAGACCGTTTCCACCGACTACGATGTGTGCGACCGTCTTTTCTTCGACGAACTCTCGCTTGAACGGGTGCTGGACATTTGCGATTTGGAAGCCCCGATGGGCGTGATAGTCAGCGTGGGCGGCCAGATTCCCAACAACCTCGCCCTCCTGCTCGACCGGCAGGGTATCCGGGTGCTCGGCACGAGCGCCGAAAGCATCGACCGGGCGGAAGATAGGCAGAAATTCTCCCAGATGTGCGACGCCCTGGGCATCGACCAACCCCGTTGGAAGGAACTCACCAGCATCGCGGATATCTATGAATTTGCGGACGAAGTGGGCCTGCCCATTATGATTCGTCCGTCCTATGTGCTGTCGGGCGCGGCGATGCGCGTGGTTTCCAGCCGGGATGAACTGGTGGCGACGGAGTTTTTGCAGCGCACCAAGGAGGTGGAAATCGACGCGGTGGCGCAGGACGGCGTCATCAAGTGCTACGCCATCAGCGAGCATATCGAGTATGCCGGCGTTCATTCCGGAGATGCGACGGTCGTATTTCCCGCCCAGAAACTCTACTACGAGACCATCCGGCGCATCAAGCGGATTTCCCGACAGATTGCCCGCGAATTGCGCATCAGCGGCCCGTTCAATATCCAGTTTCTGGCCAAGGATAACCAGTTGCGGGTGATTGAGTGCAACCTGCGCGCTTCCCGCAGTTTCCCCTTTGTCTCGAAAATCACGAAGTTCAATTTTATCGCGATGGCGACGGACATTATGCTGGGCAAGGAAGTGGAGCCCTACGGCAAAAACTTCGCGGACATCGACTATGTGGGCGTGAAATGCTCGCAGTTCTCTTTCGCCCGTCTGCTCAAGGCCGACCCGGTGCTGAGCGTGGATATGTCCTCCACGGGCGAGGTGGCGTGCATCGGCGACAATTATTACGAGGCCCTGCTCAAGGGAATGCTGTCCGTGGGCTACCGTATTCCTTCGAAAGAGAAAGGCATCCTGTTGTCTTCCGGTCCGGCCTGGTCGAAGGTGGAACTGCTGGATGCGGCCCGCATGCTGCACGAGAACGGCTATTCCCTGTTTGCGACCAGCGGTACGGCCCGTTTCCTCGAAGACAACGGCATTCCGTCGAAGGTGGTCCACTGGCCTGATTCGGAGAAAAAGCCGAATGTGCTGGACAGCCTCTCCGCGCACGAAATCGACCTGGTCATCAACATTCCCAAGAACAATACGCCGAGGGAGTTGCAGAACGGCTATAAGATCCGGCGTATGGCCATCGACCACAACATTCCGCTGATTACCAACGCGCGGCTGGCCGGGGCTTTCATCTATGCATTGTGTAAAATCGGGACGGAGGGCCTTTCCATCCGCTCCTGGGCTGAATATCAACAAGAAGTATGAAAACGAAGTTTATTTTCATCACCGGCGGCGTGGTGTCGTCGCTGGGCAAGGGAATTATTGCGGCTTCCTTGGCCAAACTGTTGCAGGCGCGCGGATTGCGGGTCACGATTCAGAAGTTCGACCCCTACATCAACATCGATCCGGGTACGCTCAATCCCTATGAGCACGGGGAATGCTATGTGACGGAGGACGGGGCGGAAACAGACCTTGACCTGGGGCACTACGAGCGTTTCCTGGGGGTCTATACCTCCAAGGCGAACAATGTGACGACGGGGAAAATCTA
>CADAFY010000176.1 GCA_902787255.1 uncultured Bacteroidia bacterium | reverse complement strand
TTGCCCTCCGGCTCTACTCCGATTTTCTGGAAAAAAACAACCCTAATAATAGTGGGGGGGCGCGCCAGGTGTCCTTGAAACGGGACACTTGCGGCGGAAAACCCACCAAAACGCGCTTGGTGTCCTTGAGCCGGGACACCTGAAGCACCCACAGGAGAGCCAGCATAAAATTTGCTTTTCTCCGGGCTTGCGTGTATCTTTGTTGGCAACGGGAGAATGTTGATGGAGAGGTGTCATTTGTAAGGCTGAAAGCAAACTAAGATGATGAATCGTTTGATGCAGGATATGCTGGCCGTAGCGGACTCGTCGCAGGTGACGGGATTGTCCCGCTTTTTCAAAACGGGACCGGGGCAGTATGGCGAGGGGGACAAGTTCCTGGGGATTAAAGTTCCCGTTACACGCGAAGTGGTCAAAAACGCTTGGCGCGAGTTGGATTTTGTGGACTTGGACGAATGTCTGCGAAGCGAATATCACGAAATCCGTCTGGCGGGGCTGCTCGCTCTCATTCAAATCTTCTCTCACGCCCGCAAGGGTTCCCTCGGCATCAAAGTTCCTGTTACGCGAGAGGTGGTAACCGAATCGCTTCCGGCACGTTTGTCTCTTCAACAGCAATGCGTCGACTTTTATCTGGCTCATACGGACGCGATTAACAATTGGGATTTGGTGGACCTGTCCTGCTATCCCTTGCTGGGCGAATGGCTGCTGGACAAGGACAGGAGCCTGCTTTACGAACTGGCCCGCAAGGGGAAAACGATTTGGGAACAGCGCATAGGGATGGTCAGCACGATGACTTTCGTCCGTCACGGTCAGTTGAATGACACCTTTGCCATCGCCGACATCCTTCTCCACCACCCCCACGACCTGATTCAAAAGGCTGTCGGCTGGCTGTTGCGCGAAGCCGGCAAACGCGATGAACGCGCCTTGATCTCCTACCTCGAACCTCGCGCGGCCACCATGCCCCGAACGGCCCTGCGCTACGCCATCGAAAAACTAGACGATGCGCAACGGAAGGTTTTTCTGGAGGCGCAATAACTTTTAAGGCATTGTGTCGCTTTTGAAAACATTTTGATTATTTATCGTAATTATCAAGATATACTGATTCTTTTGTTTTTTCAGTATCCGGGGTTTCTCCACTCCAACTAAAGGGCATTTCGTATTCCTCAATTCTGAGCGCGTCGGCCAGTTGGGGCATATGTCCCATTACCGGCAATTCGATGGAGTGCCCCGCCCAAGAATAAAAGGGTTTGCTTCTCTCTAGAACCATCTGGTGCAATACCCTGCCATAGAAGCCACTCTGCGAGGGGGTCGTGCACCCGATAGTCACATCTGTCCTGCTGGAATGCTTCAAAAAGTTTCGACTACTGGCGATTATACTTGAGCCGCCTGGCTGTCAGTCGTTGACGGAATTCCATTCGTAGATGGCTAAAAACTCTGATTTCTCTGACTCGTAGCGTCTCGAGGTCGCCGCAAGTTCTTCTTCTCTTCCAATTGGAAAATCGGCCAAAATTGAACTAAGGAGTTCCTCGGAATCAAGGTCCCAGTTACGCGCCAACGCATACTGCCTCCTTTCGAAAAAATCAACCAAAGGTTGTTAACCAAAGGTTAATTTTTTGAATGGGCGGGTGCTTGAGATGAGTTATTTTAGAGAAAATGTTATCTTTGTAATCATAAAGGAGAGCAATTATGGATACGTATTATTTCAGAAAGTCGATACACAAACTGCCGGGAAAGGTGATTCACACGATTCCGCTGCCGGAGCCGGAGGTAACTGAGGGACACGGAGCGCGGAAGCGGATAGGCGAGATTTGCCAGGCCAGCGGCTATAAAAAGGTGCTGGTGGTGACGGACCGAACGCTGAGTTCTATGGGGTACGAGCGGGCGATTGTCGAGTCGCTGGAGGCGGCCGGCATCGGCTACGCGGTCTATAGCGACATCCATTCGGAACCGATCATCGCATATATCGAGGCGGGGAGGAAAATGGCCTTGGACTGTGGGGCGGAATGCATCATCGCCCTCGGCGGAGGCTCGGTGATGGACACTTGCAAGATGATAGCGGCCGGGGTGAAGATGCCTCATCTGCCCGTGAAAACACTGTTGCTGAAGTTCCTGCCCGTCCGGGGCGGCTCCCTTCCCCTCATCAATGTCCCTTCTACTGCCGGAACCGGCGCAGAGGTGACCGTGGGGGCTATTGTGATGAACGAGCACGGGGTAAAGAGTTCAACCGTGCTGATAGGTCTCGATGTTACCCACGTGGTGCTGGACAGTGAATTGACCTGCCAGGCCCCGAAAAAGGTGACGGCCGCTTGCGGGATGGACGCGCTCAGCCATTGCATCGAAGGGGTGGTGAGCGATACGGAGGTCGATGAAGCGGATATGAAACTCTCTTTGGAGGGCGTACGGCTGATTATGCAATATCTGCCCATCGTGATGCAGAAACCCGAAAATGTCGAGGCTCGGTTGGGAATGTGCCGCGCGGCTATGTATGGAGGCAACGCCATCAACACCCAACTGGCCGGCTATGTGCATGCCTTTGCCCATAGCATCGGTGCCAAATACCATTTGCCCCACGGCGTGGCCATTTCGATGGCGCTGATGCCGGTTTTGGAGTTCCAAAAAGAGCCTTGCTGTCGAAAATATGCGCAGTTGGCCCGCTATTGCGGATTGAGCGGCGAATCGGTTCCCGATGAAGAAGCGGCCGAACAATTTTTGCAAGCCGTCCGGGCGTTGATGACTCAATGCGGGATGGATGCCCTTGATTCGCCGGTGAGAGCTTGCGATCACGAGGAACTCATTCGGATGATTGTTGCGGATTCCATCAATTATTCCTCGCCCGTTACTTTGAACAATGAGCAGGTCAAAGCGATTCTTGAACAGATAACAGAGTCCGGGTCTGCGGACCGTCCCGCTTACACCGAGGCCGATATCCGTGAGATAGTCGCAGCGCAGCGGAAATTCTTCCGCACGGGCACGACGCTTCCCGTGGACTGGCGCCTCAAGCAACTCAAGAAGTTGAAGGCGGCTGTTCTCGCCCACGCGGAGGAGTTCGAAGCGGCGCTGGCCGAAGATTTGGGCCGCAGTCGGGTGGAAGCGTATCTGTGCGACATTGGCCCCATCGTCACCGAAATCAACGAGATGCTCAGCGGTCTGCGTCGTTGGGCGCGTCCGGAATGCCATTTCAGCGGCTTTATGTGCTTTCCCAGCCTGATTACCAAGGTGTACAAAATGCCCTATGGGGTCTCCTTGGTCATCAGCCCGTTCAATTTCCCGATTCTGCTGACCATCGGCGTGGTGGCGACGGCGATGGCGGGCGGAAATACCG
>CADAFY010000175.1 GCA_902787255.1 uncultured Bacteroidia bacterium | reverse complement strand
GTCTGCATCTGGGTGAGCAAGTCCATTACGGTGGATTCTTATGTCACCCTCACCAGCGCCATTCGTAATTACGGCGGATACACCACCAATGGAGAGACTTTCCTGTCCGACCACTATCCCGTCATCGCCCATATTTCATAGTTGAGGAGGTTACGTTATGAAAAAAGAATATATTATACCCATTACCGAATGGACCGTCCTCAAGCTGGGCAATTTCTGCGCTTCCTTTGACCCGACGGACAATACCGAAAACTGGACGATCGAGGACGAAGAGAATCTCTGATGCTGATTGCATTACTCATAGCGGGCGCTCTGGCGACTTCTGTCATCTCGAGCGCATCGCAAAACGTGGATATCGCCTCATCCCTGATGCTGAATCAGGGATGGGTGCCCTATCCGTCGTATGAAGATAGGGATGGCTGGGCGGCTTTCCTTGGGGAATACCGGGAAAACTTAGCCGACGATGGAATGGAATTCATCGGGTATACGTGGCAGGTCATAACAGACGATGACTATCTGGCTTACGAACGCTATGACGACCGCCATCCGATGGAGGATAAGTATTTTGCCAACCAGAGGGCCTTGAGAAACCTTTTCATCGCGGAGCTCGCGGAGGGGAAGGGGAGGTATTTGAAGGACATAGCCGCTGGCGTAGAATGGTACTGTGGCGAGTATTCCTGGGCCGTGGTCTCTCATTTGGCAAAGTACCAGAAAAGCAAGAGCCCTATTCCGGACCGCAGCGAGCAGATCATCGCGTTGAATTCCGGAAACGTATCCCAGATGCTGTCCTGGATTTATTATTTTTTGAACCCGCAGCTAGATGGGTTGAATCCCGGCCTTTCCGGTCGCTTGAAGAATGCCGTGAAGGAAAAGACGATGGATCCGTTCCTGGAGAGGGACGATTATCGCTGGATGGGCTTTGTGCCCGTTCCCGGCAAGAAACTCAACAACTGGAACCCTTGGTGCAACCAGAATGTCCTGCTGTGCTTTATGCTGCTGGAGGATGACAGGGACAGGCTCGCCCAGGCCGTGGAAAAGTCGATGCGCTCGGTTGACCTTTGGCTGGAGTCGCTGCCCTCCGATGGCTGTTGCGATGAGGGTACAACGTATTGGTATAAATCTGTCGGTCACCTGCTGGACTATCTGGAGAACCTTGAACGCATCACGGGTGGGGCCGTGTCCCTTTGGGACGAGCCATTCCTCCAGCGCCTTGGCGAGTTTATCGTCAATGCCGATATCGGCGATTGCTGGCAGGTTAATTTTGCGGATGGGACCCCCTCCAGGAGGCCGATTGCCTATTGGATTTACCGTTATGGCCGTGCGTCCGGGAATCAGTATATGAAGGATTTTGCCGTCAACAGTTTTCATCGCTATGGAAGCAGTGTCGAGAATATCGACTGGACACTCTTCTATCAGGGTTTGGAGGCCGTTTCCGCTATCCGTGAAATGAAACAGTTGCCTTCTCCTGAATGCTGTCACCATCCCTTTATTTATTACCCGGAGACCGACGTATGCTTCGCTCGTAGTGGGAGAGGATTCCTTGCAGCCAAGGGCGGTAATAATAGCGAACGCCACAACCACAACGATGCCGGTACCTGCATTTATTTCTACAACAACGCTCCTGTGCTCATTGATGCCGGTGTCGGAACATACGAGAAAAATACTTTCGGGCCACTCCGTTACAACAATTGGTTCGTCCGGAGCGGCTGGCACAATCTGCCGGTGATCAACGGCTGTGAGCAGGCATTTGGCGCGGAGTACAAGGCTTCAGACAGCCGCGCGAGCAAGTTCCTGCGGCGTTACACCACCGACATCGCAGGGGCTTATCCCGATTCCGCCAGGGTACAGACCTGGAAGATCACATATCGCCTTCGGAAGGACGGTTCGCTGGTGATCCGGCAGAAATTCTCCCTAAAGGAGGCTTCCGTGCCCAACGAACTTCACTTCCTTGTAAATGACCGGCCTGTCCTTTCCGGGGATGGCAGGATCGTTCTGCAAGGAGGTGTGACGTTCTGCTACGACGCAAAGGTATTCGATGCGTCCGTTGAGGAGAAGTCCCTGAAAGGGCTCGGGTTCTCCTCCCGATGGGGGGAAGCCCTGTACAGGATTTGCCTCACGGCAAAGGGGATGCCCCTGAAGGGCAAATATTTGGTGAAGTTGATCCCGCCGGAAGAGGAGTCCTTGCCGGCCCTCTCCGCCCGGGTGTCCGCTGTGGCAAAAGAGCAGTTCACCCTGCTCTCGGACCGGCTGGATTCGACCACGACCCCTCGCACCATTCTCCCCGACGGGCGTATGAAAGATTGCGCCGTGGGCTCCTGGACCAGCGGCTTCTTTGCGGGATCCCTGTGGGAATTATATCAATTGACGGGGGATAAGGACGTGGAGGCGCTGGCCCGAAAAGAAACGGCCAAAATCGCCACGGTGCTGGACTTCCCGCTGAGCCATGATATCGGCTTCCAGGTTAATTGCAGTTATGGAAATGCTTACCGCATTACCGGGGAAGAACAGTATCTCTCACTGATCGAAAAGGCCGCCGAAGCCCTTGCCGGCCGGTTCGATCCCCGGGTCGGCGCGACGCTCAGCTGGTCTGCCGGCGAGCGGGGTGAATATCCGGTCATCATCGACAACATGATGAATCTGGAACTGCTGGAATATGCCGCCAAACAGTTCGGGAGCGATTCCCTGCAGTCGATTGCCGTGAGCCATGCGGAGACGACCCTCCGTAACCATTTCCGCCCGGATTATACCACCTGGCATATGCTGGACTATGACCCGGCAACGGGGTCTGTGCTCCGCAAGGTCACCGTCCAGGGCTATTCCGACGACAGCGCATGGGCGCGCGGCCAGGCCTGGGCCCTCTACGGCTACACGATGATGTCCCGGGAAACCGGCCGGGAGGAATTCCTCTCGCAGGCGGAAAAGATCGCGGCGATGTTGCTGTCCCGTCTGCCGCACGACGGCATTCCGTACTGGGATTTCGATGATCCGGACATTCCCGATGCTTACAAGGACGCTTCAGCGGGGGCGATTATGTGCTCCGCTTTCATTGAACTGAGCCGCCTCACCTCCGATAAAGGCCTGGCAAAATCCTGCCGGCAGATGGCCGAAAAGCAGATCCGCACCCTGTCCTCTCCGGAATACCTTGCTGAACCCGGCACCAACGGCGACTTCCTCCTTAAGCACAGCGTCGGCAACCTCCCCGGCGGCGCCGAGATCGACGCCCCGCTGCCGTACGCCGATTATTATTTCCTCGAGGCCTTGAATCGTATATGAAGAAGCTATTACCGCTCATTTTCATCCTTATCTTAAAAAAAAAAAAAAAAAAGATCGAACCGCAGGCACACGTCCACGACGCGATTTTCATC
>CADAFY010000174.1 GCA_902787255.1 uncultured Bacteroidia bacterium | reverse complement strand
CGGGCTCCCCTTTCAAATAAGGAACTTTGTTCTCCGCTTCGACAACCGGCCCGTTCACATCGATGCAATCGCGGAACGCTTCGTCGTAGCCATAGTGGAACTGGACAAAGAAATAGGGATTCCCCGCCTTGCGGGAAG
This sequence comes from uncultured Bacteroidia bacterium, assembly GCA_902787255.1. Classification (GTDB taxonomy): domain Bacteria; phylum Bacteroidota; class Bacteroidia; order Bacteroidales; family UBA932; genus Cryptobacteroides. The sequence goes on along the minus strand of CADAFY010000174.1, from coordinate 6,056 downwards.
CAATCCGCCTTCCCACTTCCACATTCACATTCGCGATGCTCTTGTTCCAAATCGGCGTAGAGGAAAGCATAAACTCCCAGCCCTCATCCGGGGTCGCATAGGTCGCGCTCAACTGCAAGGGGCCGAAGTACTTGGCATAGATGTCCCAGGTCGCCACATCACCGTAAAAGCCTTGTCCCAGCCGCGCCGCCGCCTGCAAGTGCAGGCCGAAATCGAACGAACGCGTGTAACTGACCAGCAAATAATTGATGCTGCGAGAATAGGCATCATCCCGGCCGTTGGAACGATGTTCATACCCCCAGAGCAGGGTCCGCATCGGCTTCCCCTCTTCCGACAACCACGCCTTGCGTGCATAAAATCCGGGGATGTAAGTATTCTCATAAAAGGGGCTTGAACGAGCAAAGAAATTCCAGAGGGAAATCTGCGTATAGGCCGCCAGCAGGTCGATTCCGCTGCCGCCGATGTTGCGCCAGATGGGAATCGCCAGGCTCAACTGAAATTTCAAATCCGCATTGTTCTTGTCGGGCCTTTCCGACACCGGAAACCCTCCCGTAAAATACAACGGACGGAACATTTCGATAAAGGAAGGGCGGGCTTGCGGTTCCGCCGCCAGCGATATAGGCCCCGGCGCAAGGGCCAGGACCAGCACAAAGAGTCTCCGTATAAGGTTGTTGCTACGCATCGGCAAACACCTTTCCGTCGTCAAGGGTAACGCGCAATTTCGTGTATTCGCAGTGGAAATCATTCCGCAGACGCTCCAGATAGCGGGCGCTCTCCCACCGGCACATCGGCAGGTCGTGCAGCAGACAATTGCCGCAAGTCTCCGGCGTAGTGGCAGGAACTTCCTTTTGCGTCAGTATCCATTCCAAACATTCTATCGTCAGGCGGCGCATATCCTCCACGGAATAGGTGCCCGTCATAATGATATACATTCCCGTCAGGCAGCCCATTGGCCCCACATACACCACATCGTCTTTCACCGCGCTGTTGCGGAACCAGGTCGCCATCAGATGCTCCATGCTGTGCATCGCGGCGGGAGCCACCGCCGGTTCCTTGTTGGGCTCCGTTATGCGCAAATCATAGGTCGTGAATCCCTTGTCCACGCGCGACACATAAATCCCCGGCTTCAATTGCGTGTGATCGATTGTAAAACTCTGAATAACTTCCATAACAGCATTTCAAAATTCCAAACACTCTTGCAAAAATACGCAAAAATCACGGAAATAAAAAGATAACGGCAAAAAGGAAACACTGGCCCCGACAAAAAGTGCTTATAACCCGTGGAAATCTATCAATTTTTGACACATTTCCACGGGTTATAGCATCATTTGAAAGAAAATTATTATCTTCGCGTCGGATAAAAAACATACGACTATGCTAATCGGAAGAGAACAAGAGCAGGTTCTGCTCCACAGTCTGCTCAAATCAGACCAATCGGAATTCGTCGCCATCTACGGCAGGAGAAGAGTTGGGAAGACATTTCTGGTCCGGGAGACGTTCAATTACACTTTCGCCTTCCAGCACACCGGTCTTCTGGATGCACCTATGAGTGAACAACTCAACGAATTTCGCGAATCTTTGTATAGCGCCGGACTGCCCCAAAGCCCCAAGCCCAAAACATGGGGAGATGCCTTCCGTCTTCTACAGCGCCTGCTGGCCGGTCTCCCGGAAGGAAAGAAAGTCGTATTCATCGATGAACTCCCTTGGATGGATACGCCAAAATCCAACTTCATTCGCGCCCTTGACCACTTCTGGAATGCTTGGGCTACCACTCGCAAGGATATTATCCTCATCGTTTGCGGAAGCGCCACCTCTTGGATTATCGACAACATCGTTATGAATTACGGAGGCCTCCACGACCGCATTACCCGCCAAATGCTGCTTCGTCCGTTCACGCTCAGGGAATGTGAACTCTATAGCCGCAAGAACAAACTCGACTTCACCCGTCGTCAGATTTTGGAAACCTATATGATTATGGGCGGAATTCCATACTACTGGAGTTTCTTGCGCAGCGATCAGTCTGTCGCACAGAATATCGACCGGATGTTTTTCGAGGAAAATGGGGAAATGGTACACGAGTATGACGCGCTCTACGCATCCTTGTTCCGACATCCCAAACCCCACATTGAAATCGTTTCCGCGCTTGCGTCCAAGAAAGCAGGAATGACACGGGAAGAGATATTGCTCTCAACGGGCCTTAACGACAACGAGACATTCTCAAAAGCCCTCAAAGAATTGGAACAGTGCAGTTTCATCCGAAAATATACAATGATAGGGAACAAAAGCAAAGGAGCCCTGTTTCAACTGATGGACAACTACACCCTCTTTTGGTTCAAATTCATCAGCGAAAACTCGCGTGGAGAAACGCATTTCTGGTCATCCAACTTAGATACGGGAGTGTATGACAATTGGGTAGGACTAGCATTCGAGCGCGTTTGCCTCCAGCACCTGGAACAAATAAAAAAAGCGATGGGGCTGTCCGTTGTTATCAGCACAGCCCATTCTTGGACGTGGAAAGCGCCCAAGGGCTCTCAAGATCCGGGAGTACAAGTAGACCTTCTCATCGACCGAAACGATGACCTCATCAACCTCTGTGAAATGAAATATAGCAAGGCGCCGTACCCCCTTTCATCAGAGGAACTATCCCGAATGGAATACCGCAAGTCCGTATTCAAGCGGGAAACCGGAACTAGAAAGCGTGTAGTTCTCACAATGATAACAACCTTTGGCCTTACCGACAACGCCAATGCGGCTGACATCCCCGTTAAAGTCAAAATGGACGACCTGTTTCTATAAGAGACTACTGAGACATATGAGATTAAAAAGGACAGTCCATCGCTCAAGGACTATATTTTTCCGTCACTTAGGAAGAGGTAGGTGCAGTCGAACGAGCCGGTGCCGCCGCCCACTTCGAAAAAGTACCGGACCTCGTACATCTTCCCCATTTGCATACCCAAGCTCTCAAACTTTTTAAAATGCGCGGAAACGTCGATGTGGCCGTTTTGGCGTGCAGACGTTCGGACAGAAAAATACTGAGGGAATGTTGCCGTACCTATGATGGACGGCTGCTATGTAATTATAACCGCCCCCCGACCCGGTTTTGCTGTGCCTGAAATAGCAATCATACTGCCTATCATTCGGATTGACGTTGCTGCCTGTACCATAATGATATCCGACGCGCATAATACAATCATTTGTCGCGTTCCAGGAGGCTTGGAACGTGCCATTTTCGTAGTATGTCATGGAATTATTTCCACCTTGATACCAGATTTCTCCCTGCCAACCGGTATCAAAAACCGAGAACGTAACGGAACTGTTATTCTGACCTCGGTTTGTTTTGGAATTGCCTATATGGCCCATCTCGTCCGTTGCGGGGTTTCGCTCGTTCACGACCGTCTCGCCATCGGGAGCCCCTGCAGGGTTATTTGTCTTCTTACAGCCCATTGCAATCAGTGTCAGGGCCGCCAATGCTACCAGTAGAATTCCTCTTTTCATAATTTTATAATTTTCCTATATAATCAACTGCAAAGATGATACTATTTTTGCATCTTTGCAAAGCCCCGTTTGCGGGATCTTGTTGTTTTCAAATACGGGTACGCCGGCGGCGTCTTGCGCTTTTCGGATTTGCTCCTCAATTTTAGACTTCACCTCGTAGAAGGTGATGGGATGATAGTCGTTGTTGTCCACGCCCACATCGTACTGACGAGGAAAGAGGTATTGCAAGCGAGGATGGTCCAGCCCGGTATTGGCCCTGGGACCGGAATGCACATGTCCGAAGAGTTGCCATACATCCCTGTATGCACCTCCATAGGCCAGAAAGGGATTGTGATTGAGAACGAGCGTCTGCCCTGCCACGCGTATACACATCTGCTGCGTGACGTGTTCAAAACGCCCCATATAACCCTGACGGATGCTTTTCATATCATGGTTGCCCAGAATGAAGAATATCTTTCCGTTCAGGCGATAGAGAACATCGTTCCACTCCTTGCTCCCGCCAAAACAGAAATCACCCAAGTGAAATACGATGCCGTCGACAGGGACAGTCTCGTTCCATCTGCGTATCAGTTCCTCATTCATCTCCGTAATGCTCGCGAAGGGTCGGTTGCAGAAGCGGAGAATGTTCTCGTGATGGAAATGCGTGTCCGAGGTGAACCAAATGTCATCCGGATGAAACTTGCATTCCAAATCCATTGCGTATAATACTCTGTTATCCATAATAAAACAAGAAAAATCCCGACGGGCAAGCCAGGATGATTAATGAAAGTTTGCAATACTGATTGCGACTGCTAAGTTACGGATTTTTTTTGAAAAAATCAAGTCTATTTTATGAGAAATAGGCTTCATTTTTTTACAAAAAACGGCCGACATTCAAGATAGCCGCCAACGGTCAACGGCGACGACCTCACTCACTCAATATTGATATCGCTTTTAATGCGTCTTCGCTTGTCAGGCCGACCTCAAGATTGGTCTGGATTTGATTGGGAAGATGTAGGTCTTGGTCGTCCAGGATTACATACTTGTCTTCAGTGTGGTGGGAAATCCATTCCAAGATGGCGTCTCTTTTCATCAGGACCCACTCGGGCGTAGTTCCCATCAACCTGCCGGGCAGATTCTCTTCCTCCCACACGAGAGCGAGGTTGTCTTTGCCCAATTCCCTCCAAGAGGAAGAGACGACGATGCCCGCATCCGTGGCGTCCACAACTGTCTTCAACGCCTGCAGGCACTTCGGGTCAAACCAGTCGAGCCCGAACAGATTTTCGGGACGGCGCTCGAAGATACATTGCCTTGTCCAGGATTCGGAGGTCAGCACTCCGTCGAAATCAAGCAGGATGTACTTCATGGCCTTATCTCCTTAAATTGCTCGATATCGAGCATACTAAATAGGACATCCTCCCTTGTTCCGACCCACGAGTAGTGGAAATGCCCGAAATACCAACGCTCGACCGGATGTCCTTGTTCGCGAATGCCGTTGAAAATCTCGTCCATGGTCTTCCGCTCGCGGTCGGTATCGGCATACAATTCGGGGTCCAACGCGGCCCAAGATTGCAGGCCCAGTTTGGTGGTGGGCTCGCAGAAGGAAGGCGCGGAATGGCTGACGACGGCATCTATCTTGATGTCGGGCGGGATGGTGGCTATCTTCTCGGGACAGAATACCGGAGGCTCATCTTCCCACCAAACGGCCGTCTGGACGTGTCCCATCGACCGCTTGCGCGCGTTCTCCTCCTTACGGTCGCGACGGTCAACGCTCACCGCTCCCCCGATACAAAGGATATTGTGGCCGCAGGCCTGAATCACGCCGTAGTCAGGAATAGTCCGCCAGCGCTTGAAAGCGATTTTCTTCTCGCTGAAAAAGGAAGGATCGTCGTGGTTTCCCCGAACGAACGCCACCCAGTTGTTTGCTTTTCGCAGCCGGCCGGCGACTTGGTTGTAGACCAACTCGTAATATCCGGGCTTCTCAAAGCCGAATCCGCAGTCCCCCGCCACAATCAAGAGTGTGTCCGTGAGCCCGTACTGGATGCACAACTTGAACACGACGCCCTTGAAGTCGCCGTGGATGTCGCCGCACACGACCACACTCTTCGCCTCAGGATATGTAAACAGGTCGGTCATTTCCTTGTTGCCTATACGTTATATAATATATATCATATAAGTTATATAGATTAGTGTGTAAAAATCTATAAATCTTATGGTTATCGCACTACAAATATAGCGATTTTTTGGCGAATTGCCAAGACGAAGAGGTGTCGGAACCGAGAACTAACAGTTTGCACTGAAATTAGTGCAAGATTTTACAAAACCTGCACTGTTTTCAGTGCAGAGCTGTTTTAATTCTTTGAATAATTTCAACACGCAAATGTACTGCTTTTCAAAATTAAAACAATACATTTTCCGAACAATATGATATTGACCACGAAAAAGCCCCGCAGCAAGGCTGGTCTTGATTGTGTTTTCAGTTGGAGCTGCTACGATGGGAATTATCTATATTGGATTTCCCTCTCTAGCAAAAACATAACGTCATCCTCAATGCAGACCGCCTTGACCCAGTTCCCTTTTTG
>CADAFY010000173.1 GCA_902787255.1 uncultured Bacteroidia bacterium | reverse complement strand
AATCAAATTCGAAGAAGACAGCATCATCTTCCAGACCCTGGCGGCGGCGGTGCGGGGCGTGCTCGGTCAGCAAAGTTTCTCCGATACGCTCGATTTCGAGGGAACCAAAGCGACGCAAATACCTATTTCCAGCCGCCCTTTCAATGAGTTTCACCCGATGCGTAGCCCGGACAAACCGCTTGACCTCGGCTACAATCCCTTTGAGACGGATGGCTTTCCCAACGAGCCGGATTTCTTCCCGCCTTCTTCCACGGTAGAGCGTACGCAGGACTACGGCAAGTTGTTCGATGAATCCCCGATGCTCAGTGCACCCGCGTTGGTGATGGGAGACAAATATATTGTGACGAATGTGGGGGAAGGTCTGGTGGTGGTCAATGTCTATCGTGCGCGCTTGCGGATTTTGTACGAACGCTATCGTTCCGTCTTGTCGGACCAGGCTCATTGTACGCAGATTTCCCTGTTTGAAACGACCGTTTTCGTGGGGGTGGAGAATGCGCTCTTGCTTGAAGCGAACGCGGACCTGCTCTCCCGCCTGGGCTTCGATATCCGTCTGATGGGCAATGATACGATTGTGGTCGGGGGCGTTCCCGAAGGCTTTTCCGCCGAAGAGGAGAGGGTCGCGCAGATGGTGACGGATGTTATCGACATCCTCAAAGATACGACGGTTTCGCTCGAAGAAACGATGCTGGACATCCTGGCCTTGCGCTTTGCCCGCAGCGCTGCGTCCGGTCCCGAGCGCTTGAACCCGGTAGCCGCCCAACGGCTGATGGGCGAGTTGTTTGCCTGCACGGACAGCGAGATTACCCCGCAGGGCAAAAAAATCTATGTCCGCATCACACAGGAAGAATTGGATAAAAAGTTTTAGTGTATGATAGAGTTTCGCAGCAACGGCTGTATGAACAGCATCCCTCCCGCAACCAAGAATCTCATCTTGATCAATTTCTTCGTATTTATCTTCACCCAACTCCGGCCTGAATTTATGTACGAATATTTCTCGCTGTTCTATCCCTCTTCGCAGTATTTCCACTGGTGGCAGCCTGTCACGCATATGTTTATGCACGGCGGTTTCTGGCACATCTTCTTCAATATGTACACGCTGTTCCTTTTCGGTGCCGTGTTGGAGCGGATGTGGGGCCCCAGGAAATTCCTGCTGTTTTACTTCGTCACCGGACTGGGGGCCGCAGGCTTGCACATCGGCGTGCAAGCCTTGCAAGTTGCGCACTTGCAGGCGCAACTTGCCGCCGGCGTTCCGTCGGCGGCTGCGGCCCTCGGCAGCCTCTATTCGATACCGACTGTCGGCGCCTCCGGTGCTATCTACGGCCTGCTGGTGGGCTACGCGATGCTTTTCCCCGACAGCCGCCTGACCCTGCTCTTCCCGCCCGTCACCCTGAGTGCCAAATGGATGGTGATTATTTTCATCATCATCGAACTGACGACCGGCGTGTTCGGCCGGATGACGGATATCGCCCATTTCGCCCACCTCGGCGGGGCACTTTTCGGCTGGCTGATGATACTCTACTGGAAGAAGAAAGGCAAGATGTACGACTATGAGCAGTAAGCGTCCGGCAGCGAAAAAGAAGAAAAAGAAACCTGGTTTCCTGGGGGTGACGGCTCGTCTGGTGATGCTCGTCATCGCCGGCCTGCTGGCCCTCTCCTACCTGAGCATCCTCGTTTCTCCCGCTTCGCTCTGGTTCCTGTCCATTTTCGGCCTGCTGTTCATTCCCTTGGCGCTGGTGGACCTGGTCCTGCTCGTCTGGGCCATCTTTCGCCGCTCCTCTTCTTTCTGGATTCCCTTGCTGGCCCTCATTCCCGCCTTCTTTTTTATCGGAGAATATGTCAATGTCCACAACCGTTCGGACGAGACTCCCGAGGTGAAAATCATTTCCTACAATGTGGGCCGTTTCGGTGCCGCACAGGATGGGGTGGAGCGCTCTGAAGAGGCCTGTCTGGACGAGGTGTTGTCCCGTTTGAATCAGGAGAATGCCGATATTATCTGCCTGCAGGAGTTCCGGGTGGGACGCTCCCAGGACATCAAGGCTATTTGCAAGCGTTATTTCCCCACCTATGAATGTGCCTATTTCGCCTTCCCGGGGACCCGCAGCAAGGTGGGCAATGTCACATTGAGCCGTTTTCCCGTCCGATCCCGCTCTTCCCAGACCTTTGAGGAGAGCACCAATCTGGTTCTTTATACGGATATCAATATGGGTCCCCGGCTGATGCGCGTGTGCAACTGCCACCTGGAGAGTTACAGCATTTCGCTGCCCGGTCTGCTCAAGCGGGTGGACGATGAAGAATATTGGAAAGAGACGGGCAAAAAGATGAAGCGTTCCATCACGCGCCGTCCCCGTCAGGTGGAAGATGTACTCAAAAACATTGACAACTGTCCGCTGGACTGCATCGTTTGCGGGGATTTCAACGACACGCCGATGTCGCACACTTATTTTGCCCTGCGCAAAGATATGAAGGACACTTTTACCGAGGCCGGGCGCGGATTCGGGGCGAGTTATTATTTCCTGTGGCCGCTGCTGCGCATCGATTACATCCTGCACGATACCTCCTTGCAGGCGACTTCGCATCAGAGTCCCCATTGGGGCTGGTCCGACCACTATCCTGTTATTGCTCAATTTGTATGGACGAACAAATAAAACAATGTCTGCAGGTGCTCCGAGACGGCGGAGTCATCCTCTATCCTACGGATACCATCTGGGGGCTCGGTTGCGATGCTTCCAATCCCGAGGCGGTGGCGCGCATTTTTGCCATCAAGCAACGGGCGGAAAGCAAGTCGTTAGTGCTGCTGGCGGCGAATGTGGATATGGTCGCGCGCTATGTGCGGGAATTGCCGCCGATGGCCCTGCAACTCATCGAAGTGAACGACAAGCCGATGACAATTGTCTATCCCGGGGCTGACGCGTCCTTGCTGGCTCCCGCCGTGATTGCCGAAGACGGCAGCGTGGGCATACGGATTCCACAGATGGATTTCTGCCAGAAACTGGTCTTCCGCCTGGGCCATCTGCTCGTTTCCACCTCCGCCAACCGTTCGGGGGCTCCGACGCCGCGTTCTTTTGCGGAGATACCGGCCGAAATCCGGGAGGCCGTGGATTATGTGGTGGACCCTTCGCTGGAAGCGGGTTCTACGGGCCTGGCTTCGCAAATCATCAAAGTGGAAATGGACGGACGGATTCAAGTAATCAGGGGATAATATCGCATTGAAGGATGGAACTTTTCTACAGCCGGGATATCGACGGGACGCTTCTTCGGCTCGATGAAGAAGAGACGCGGCACTGCGTCAAGGTGCTTCGCCATCGTACGGGCGAGGAAATTTTTGTCATCGACGGGCAAGGCCGCCTGCTCAAGTGCATACTGACCTCCACCGCCGGTTCC
>CADAFY010000172.1 GCA_902787255.1 uncultured Bacteroidia bacterium | reverse complement strand
CCTCCATCAACTACGGTACGGACACCTCCGCCGAGGGCCGTTGCATCATCCGCGAGATTCTTAACACCACTTACGAAGGCGTGGGTAACGGCAGCACCGCCATCTTCCCCATCCAGATTTGGAAGAAGAAAAAAGGCGTGAGTTACCTCCCGACCGACCCCAACTACGACCTCTATAAGTTCGCCTGCAAAGTGACGGCCCGCCGTTTCTTCCCCAATTTCCTCAACCTCGACGCCACCTACAACCAGGACGAGGCTTGGAAAGAGGATGATCCGAAGCGCTACGAGCACGAGGTCGCCACGATGGGCTGCCGCACCCGCGTATACGGCAACAAGTTCGGTCCGAAGACCTCCATCGGCCGCGGCAACCTGAGTTTCACCACCGTCAACATCGTGCGCCTGGCCATCGAGTGTATGAACGAGCCGGACCAGGGCAAACGCATCGCCAATTTCTTCCAGCGTCTGGACTGGGCCCTCGACATCGCCGCCAAGCAGCTCAACGAGCGCTTTGAGTTCCAGAAGACGGCCGTCAAGAAGCAATTCCCCTTGCTGATGAGCGGCCTGTGGCTGGGCAGCGAGAAACTTGCCCCCGAAGAGAGCGTGGAGAAAGTCCTCAACCAGGGTACCCTTTCCATCGGTTTCATCGGCCTGGCCGAGTGTCTGATCGCCCTTATCGGCAAGCACCACGGCGAGAGCGAAGAGGCCCAGGAACTCGGTCTGCGCATCGTGTCCCATATGGCGGACAAGATCAACGGCTTTGCCGAGACCTTCCAGCACAACTTCACCTTCCTGGCCACCCCGGCCGAAGGCCTCGCCGGACGCTTCACCAAGATGGACCGCAAGAAATTCGGCCGCATCCCGGGCATCACCGACAAGGACTACTACACCAACTCTTCCCACGTGCCTGTGTACTATCACTGCACGCCGGAGCACAAGGCGAAGATTGAGGGCCCGTACAACAAATACGAGAATGCCGGTCACATCTTCTATGTGGAAATCGACGGCGACGCCACCCACAATCCCGAGGCAATCATGGCCATCGTGGACCTGATGGACAAGTACGATATCGGCTACGGCTCCGTCAACCACAACCGCAACCGCTGCCTGGACTGCGGCTATGAAGATGCCGAAGAAGGCCTGACCGAGTGCCCGCAGTGCAAGAGCAAGAACATCGACACGCTCCAGCGCATCACCGGCTACCTCGTGGGTACGACCAACCGTTGGAACAGCGGCAAGCTCGCCGAACTCCACGACCGTATCGTGCACAAGTAGGCCCTCAAAGGCTTAACACGCGTAGGTAAAAAGTTTGCGGGACCCGGAAAAAGGGTCCCGCAATTCTTTTTACCTCCGCTCCCTCAACGCTCACGCGCTCGGGCCTACTTTTCCTCCCAGTTATCGCTGCGGAAGCAGGGAACGGGGACGCCGAAGGAGTTCTCAAGGTCGCCGTCGGCGAAATTGTGGAAATTGTAGCGGACGGAGACGGGGTTGGGAACCTCAGCGCACTTGACCTCGATTTCCTTAGCGCTTTTGGCCACAGCCTCGGCGGGATAGAACTGCTGGTTCTCCCCTGCCAGTTCAAAACCCTTCACCCGCTTGTCGCTATACGAGCCCAGCCCCATCGCTACATTATCAAACTTGATGGTCACAAGACTGTCCTTGAACTCATAAGAAGACGGGTACGCAAAACCCGAATCCATACCGGTAGAACGGTCATACACTTTCTCCAGCGCATAATTGGCAAACTGCATCGCCACTTCCTGTTTCTTGGCGGGATGGATGCACCACTGATCACCGATGCTCTCCGTAACGGCCGCGTAAGCATTGGGAATAAACTTCAGCGAACGTAACTGGTTCTCCACGAAGAAAGCGCGGGAGGTACCCGCAGGGCCATCATACTTATAGGGAGCAATGGTGGTGAACATAAACGGCATCGCATTGTCCTTGTCGCCCCAGGCCATCCGCCACTGACGGACCATTGCATTTTGCAGCAGGTCATAGTAGCGGTCTCTGCGGTTGGACTCACCCTGATACCAGATAAAGCCGCGGGCGGCATAACCGGCCAACGGCAGCATACGGCTGTTCCAAATAGTCGCCACCGCCACCGGAGCCTTGTTTTTCTGGTTCTTGCGCTCCAATATATGGTTGTAGCGTTCGTCCGAAACATTGCCGTCCAGCGCGAAAGCAATGGCCTCCGCTGTCATATAAGGCTCAATCATGCATCCGCCCCAAGCGTTCTCGATGAGACCCACGGGGACATCGAGCGCATCGGTGATGTACTGGGAGAAGAACCAGCCGATGGCGCTGATATTAGCGGCATCGTTGCCACAACCTTTCTGCCAGGATACACAGGGGATATCCTGTCGCGGGGTTACGGTGGCAGGGCGTTTGATTTCCAAAATACGAATCTTGTCCGCATAACGGGAAGAAGAGATCAAAGCCTGTGCGGAGCCGTTGACGCGCTGCTGGTTGAAGCCCTTCACCGGCATCTCCATATTGGACTGACCGGTAAAAATCCAAACTTCGCCAATCAACACATCGGTGAGGATGCGTTCTTCCGAACCCGCATTCACCTTAATATCGTAAGGACCGCCCGCATCCGGTGTAGGAACTACGACTTTCCAGCAGCCCTCCTTATCGGCGCTGGCCGTATAGGATTTTTCATTCCAATAGGTGGTCACTTTCACACTCGTACCCGGCCGGGCCCAGCCCCAGACAGGCACCTGCGCATTGCGCTGCAGCACCATATGATCAGAGAAGACCGAAGCGATTTTGAAGGGAATCTTGTCAGACAAGGCGAAAACGCCGTCCTGTCCCTGAACATACAAGGTCCCGTTGTAACTGCTGATATCTTCCAACTCACCCGAAGTACTCTGAACCAAGTCGATGGCCGTCATCGATTTCTTCTTCAAATCCCACACATAGAGAATGGAAGGCTTTTCGTCCGTTCCCAATCCCGTAGGCATATACAGTTTGTTGTTTTTGACATAGAGCCCCTGGCCGATGGGATTGAAACGAAAATCGGAAACCTCTTCAATCAGATAGTTTTCCAAGGCATCCTCGGAACGAAGCACCACCTCCGCACCAGCCGACAATTTGGGCAGACGGAATTTGATGATGCGATGACGGTTTTCCGAATCGTTGTTGTCGATGGTGTTGCCGTAGCCGTAGAGCATCTTATTTTGGGTATCGACCACCCACTGCAGGGCGTAACCGAAATCCTTGCTGATATCTTCGTAATAGATGGTTTGCACCAACGAAGCGCTCTGCATATCTTTCGCAATGCGTTCGACAAAAAGCACATCCTTACGTCCCTCAGAGGGCTCTTTGTGGCATTGGCTGACATAGAGCACCGGCAGCGGGTCGCTGCCCTTGACCTTTTCAACACCGAAAG
>CADAFY010000171.1:7382-8006 GCA_902787255.1 uncultured Bacteroidia bacterium | reverse complement strand
TCATAGTGATGATTTGTGCGGGCGAAGGGACTCGAACCCATACGCCTTGCGGCACCAGATCCTAAGTCTGGCTTGGCTACCAATTACAACACGCCCGCTTGTGCGGTCATAGACCGCCTGCGCCGGATGACGTTACTTCTTGCTGATGGCTCCGGAGAGTTTCTCGCAAAGTTCGTCCAGTTTCTCGAACATTTCTTTGATGATAGCGTCGTAATACGCTTTCTTCTTCTGTCCTTCCGCCGGATGGTTTACCTTGTCTCTGAGGTTGTTGTACAAATCAACCGCATCATCGATAATTTCGTTGATTTTCGCCTCATCGCACTCCTCGTTGAGGGCCATGCACAAAGTGCAGTCATCAATAAATTCGCTCACGAAATAAAAGATGTCCTTTTTAATAACTCTAAGATTCATATCCTTTTTGATTAAAAAAATTATTTATCAGCAATTATCCCGCAAATTTAGCAAAAAAATTTATTTCTGCCCAAAATGTGCGCTGAGCAGGGCGGCCGCATCTTCCAGTTCGCTGCCTTCCAGCGGCTTTTTCCGCTCCTGCTTGAATTGCTCCTTGAGCCGGCGGAACTGCCGTTTTGTGTCCAGCGCGAAGTCGCTCTTGTCCACCCAATC
>CADAFY010000171.1:0-7365 GCA_902787255.1 uncultured Bacteroidia bacterium | reverse complement strand
CCGAAATTAATGACGGCCTCTCCCTGTTCGTTCTCAATAAGCCGGCCGGCATAGTCGATGTTCCTGTTGTTGGTGGAAAATGCCGCCAGCCAGTTGACATCATTTTTCAACTCATTCTCGGGATAGCGGTCCAACTGCCCCTTGAGCACGGCGTAAGTGGCGAGGGTGTCCGCCTCGGCCGCGTGCGCGTTCTCAAAATCCTCTCCGCCGCAGTAGAAACGATAGGCGGCTTTGAGGTTGCGCGGCTCCATTTTGTGGAATATGGTCTGCACGTCGACCATCTTCTTCTCGTGGAGGTTGACGGGGCATTTGGCCTTTTTGTACAGGTAGGCCCGTTCCAATTCCTCGGCTAGCATCGGAAGGTCGAATTTGGCGGAATTGTACCCTGCCAGGTCGCAGTCGTCCAGCCAGGAGCAGATCTCGGGGGCCAGTTCGAAGAAGCGCGGACAGTCCTTGAGTTCTTCGTCCTTGATGCCGTGTACGCGTGCCGCACCGGGGTTGATGGGGTGCTGGGCGTTCTGTTCGTAGTCCCAAGGGCAAACCCTCCAGGTTTGGATGCGCTCCTCGCCCGAAGGGAATATCTTTACGAAACTCAGTTCGATGATGCTGTCCGAGATAATGTCCAACCCTGTACTTTCGATGTCGAAAAACAGCAGCGGTCGTGTCAGTTTGATTTCCATCAGAACATAATCGGCATCAGGATACCGGTGGTCTTTTCTTTGTCCATTTCTTCGTCGACGGGCTTGATCAAGACGGCTTTTCTCGCGTCAGCAAACTTGATTTCCACCTCGTTGCAGTTCATATTGGACAGGATTTCAATGAGGAAGGTGGATTTGAAACCGATGGAGATTTCATCCCCTTCGTAACTGCAATTGATATGCTCGAACGCCTTCGTGTTGAAGCCGGTGTCCTGGGCGGTAATTTCGATGAATCCCTCGCCGAGGTCCACGCGGATGTGGCTGGACGCCTTGTTGGCACAGACGGCGACGCGGCGGACGGTATTGAGCAACAGCGCACGGTCAATCTTCAGGATGCTGGAGTTGTTCGTCGGGATGACATTGCGGTAGTTGGGATATTTGCCCACCATCAATTGGCAGGTGGCGGAAGACTCGCCGAAACGGAAGGAGGCGATTTTCCCGTCGAACGCGATGTCCACCTCTTCGTCCTTTACGATGCTCTTGAGGATGTTCGCCGGTTTCTTGTGCAGGATGAACGAGGCTTTTTCTTTCGCCTGGACATCTGCGGTGGTGTAGCAAATCAGTTTGTGCGTATCGGAGGCGACCAACGTGGTATGGTCGGTGTCTATGTCGAAAAGGATGGCGCTCAACACCGGGCGGATGTCGTCGTCCGACGTGGCGTATACGGTACCGGAAATGCCGTCAATCAGCGTTTCGGCGCTCATCGTAATGTGGATGGCGCTCTCGTCCGGCTGTGCAACGGCGGGAAAATCATTCGCGTTGACATAGGGCAGAATGGAATTTCCGCTGCTCCAGATGCATTGGAAGCAGTTCTCGTCCATCGTCGCGATAGTGATGGGCTGGTCGGGCAGTTCCTTGAGAAGGTCCATAATCTGCTTGGCAGGAATCGCAATCCGTCCTTCTTCTTCGACGCTGTCGACTTCAAGGCTGGTCTTGAGGGTGACTTCCGAGTCGGAAGCGGTGAGCGTCAGCGCGTTGTCGGAGACTTCGCACAAGAAGTTCTCCAAGATGGGGTTGGTGGTCTTCGAAGGAATCGCTTTCGAGACGAGCATCATTCCGGCCAAAAAGCGGGAGCTGGACAATACAATTTTCATACTTGCTTATATCTATTTGTTTCTATATTCAATGTGAGCCTATAGCGGGGCTTAGGCGGGATTTTCATCTAAAATGTAGATGTCTTTGAGGTTGCGGCCCAATTCGTCGTAGTCCAGTCCGAAGCCGACGATGAATTGGTTCTGGATGGGACGGGCGATATAATCGATGTTGAATTTCCCTTTGAACAAGAAGGCTTCCTCCTTAAAGAAAAGGGTGCAGATTTTGGTCTCTTTCGCACCTTGCTCCTTGAAGAAACGGGTGAGCGCGTCCATCGTATAGCCGGAATCGACAATGTCTTCCACGATGATGACCGTGCGTCCCTTGACGTCGCAGGTGAGGGGCTGTTTGAAAACCACGGAGTTCGCAGAGGAAATCCATACGGCGCAGAATCTCGGCGGTAAAGGGGAGGGAACCATTGAGCACGCAGACGACGATGGGAATCTCGTTCTTGTCCTTAAAGTCCCGGTTCATTTCTTCGGCGACACGGTCAATGTCTTTGATGAAGGTCTCGTAAGGGATGTATTTCTTAAATATCTTGTCGTGCAGTTTAATCCTTTCCATCGTTTTCAATACTATTAAAATCCGTTTACAAAAATAATAAAAATTTGTCACTTTCCATCGCTTAAAAATTCTCATTTTCACAAAATGAAAAAATTTTTCCGCATTTATAAAAAGTCAAGATTTATTTTTCTTTTTCCGGCCCTTTTTTCTTTTTCCTTGCCGCATCTTTGCGGAAAAAATGCTTGGATGGATGGGTTGTTTGCTGGCGGCTGTTTTAGCCGGGGCGAATGGGACGGCGGGGGGCGGTCCCTTGGAGAAGACGGGAACGGAGGAGGCTGTTCCGAAGGGGCGGGTGTCTGCGGAGCCGATGCCGAGGCGGGCATCTGAGAGCCCGAAGTCTTGGCAGGAGGCGGCGATGACGCTGCTGGGCGTGTCGGAATGGGAAGAATTGGATGAGGAGGTGGCCGAGCGGCTGGAGGACCGGCTGGTTCACCCCTTGCCCTTGAATACCGCTTCTTTGACGGCGATGCAGGAGTCGGGACTGTTGAGTTACTATCAGGCCGCTGTCGTAGAGGAGTGGCGGAGGCTCAACGGCGATATCCTTTCTTTTGAGGAACTGGCGATGCTGGACGGCTTTTCCCGTGAGACGGCGCCGGCACTCCGTCCCTCTGTCAGTCTGGCCCATCCCGCGCCGCCGGATGCCTTGCCGGGACGTTCCTCCTTGCCCTCCGGCCGCAGTCGGCACAGTTTTACCTGGCGGGCTTCGGGTGAAATGGCTCGTGAGACGGATGTGGTGGCGAGTGGAACGGTTGATGGCGTTTCAGGAGGGGTGGGGGCAATGGCGGGCAAGGGCTCGCTGCGCGTGGCGACGGGACTCAAATATTCGATGGACTGGAGTAGCCGCCTCCAATGTGGAATCGGCGGCTCCGTCACTCTGCCTTTTGTGCCGCAGGAAGGGACTGTCACGTCAGGCGGAGGAGGAACCTCCGCTTCGTCGGCGGGCGGGACATCATCCTCTGCCGGAGTTTCCAGCGCTTCATCTTCAGGCGGCGGGCTGGCATTGTCGAAGTTTTCGTGGGATGCGCGGGCGCTGCACCCCTATATCCGTTGGTGCGGCCAAAAGTGGCTGGGACAGGTGCTGGTGGGGGATTACCAACTCCGCTTCTCGCAAGGGCTTTGTCTGTGGAGCGGCTTCTCTCTCAGCGGTTTCTCTGCTCCCGACTCCTTTGTGCGGCGTCCTACGGGCATCAGTCCCTATGGCTCTTTCAGCCAGACACCCGCCTTGCGGGGCGCGGCGGCCCAGTTCCAATGGAACGCATTCCGCTTGAGCGTGGCGGCGAATGTCTCGAACTTGTTGCATAGCGGCCGCTTGTCGCTAACGGATGATTTCTTGTCGGCGGAACTGAATTGGCATACGCGCAAAGGCTACTTGTCTTTGACTGGTGTAACAACAGGCAAAGTTTCGCTCGGCGGGCATTTCTGCTGGGGCGGATTCGATGTGTTTGGGGAGGCGTGCTTTGACGGCAGTGCCGGCCTGCAGGCGCTCAGCGAGCGCCTGCAGCCGGGCGCGCCGACTTCGTCGGACGCGCCGGCGGCCGCCGGCGGGGCGAAGCCCGCCTGGGCGGCCCTGGCCGGCACCTGCCTTCCGCTCGCCGACGGCTTCAAGCGCCGACGGCTTCAAGGCGAGCCTTTCCCTGCGCTATTACAGTCCGGATTTTACGGCAACAAATACCGGCGCCGTGCGGGCGGGGACCCAATGCGCCAACGAAGCGGGAGCCGCGTTGGGACTGCAATGGAAAGGTTGGCGCAAAGCCGTGCTGACCGCTTCGCTCGATGCCTGCCTGCATCCCCGCAGCCGGGATGCAGCCCGCAAACACACGGCCCAGATTAAATCGCAATGGGACGGTATTTACACGCCCAATAAAGAATGGTCGCTGCAAGGCCGCGCCACGGCCCGATTCCGCAATTATGACCGCCGCCAGAAATACGATGCCAAACTCTCCGCCTCTTGGCAGCCCGCCTTTCTCCGTTGGCATATTGCTTCCCATCCGGAGGCAGGAACCTCTGTCTCCTCTTCGTCAGGTGGTCTTGCCACTTCGTCTTCGTCGTGGGATTCACTTTCGTCTTCTTCTGAAAGCCAATACCTCTATCTACAAATGAACGGCGGCATCGCTTTATGCCATTGCGCGGCCTGGGGTGTGCTGCTGCATCTCGAAGAGTCCTTGCACACGCCCTGGGGCAGCATCTATCTGCAGGAAGGCTGGCATCGCGCGCCCCAATGGGACGACCGTCTCTACCTCTACGAACGCAATGCGCCCGGAACCTTCCGCGTCCCCGCCCGTTACGGCCAAGGATGGTTCCTCCATCTCTATTTCAGCGGCCTTGTCCCTCGTGCTGTACGTCCAGCCTCACTCTCTGCCTCTCCCGTCTCAGCCTCATCTTCCGGAGCCCGTTTTACGCCCCGTCTCAAATACTACCTCGGTCTCGGCTATCAAGACTTCACCTACAAATCCACCCGTCACCAGACCCTCACCCTCCATCTTCAACTAAGTATGGATTTCTAAAAAAACACCCCTCGGAGTGCCGAAGGGTGTTTTTGTAAGCGGGGCAAGATGCTATTTCTTGCAACCAAAGCGGTAGATGCAGATTTGGGTGTAGCGCTCGCCGGGACGCAGGGTGATATCGCCGAAGTCGGGGTGGTTGACAGCATCGGGATATTTCTGGGTCTCCAGGGCGAGGGAACTGCGGAATCCGAGGATGTTACCATTGGCGCCTTTCCCTTTTCCATTGAAGAAATTGCCGCTGTAGAACTGCAAACCGGGCTGGTCTGTCAGAATCTCAACCCAACGTCCGGAGAGGGGATCTTCCACCCGGCAAATCAATTCTACGCCGTCCGTCTCCTTGTCAATGCACCAGTTATGGTCATAACCACGGGCGTTGCGCAACTGCTCGTTTTCTTCCCCGATGCGCTCACCGATGAGGTGGGGTTCCCTGAAATCGAAGGGGGTACCCTCGACCGAGGCGATTTCGCCGGTGGGGATGCTCAATTCATCGATGGGAATGAACTTCGAGGCCTTGATGTACATCAGATAGTCTTCCACGCTCCCGTTCCCTTCTCCGCGCAGGCAGAAGAAAGGATGGTTGGAGAAGTTGACCGGCGTGGCCTTGTCCGTTGTGGCGCTGTAGCCGATGCGGAACTCGTTGTCCGCGGTCAGCGCGTAGGTCATCGTCATATCCAGGTTGCCGGGATAACCTTCCAGCCCGTCGGGATGCAGCAAATGCAGGGTAATGGAAGTGTCCGTCGATGCAACCACATCCCATACCAGGTTATCTACACCGATGTAACCTCCGTGCAGCGTGTTCTTGCCGTTGTCATTCTTGGGCGTGTTGTATTCAACGCCGTCCACGGTAAAGGAAGCATTCCCGATGCGGTTGGCGACGGGGCCCACGCACGCTCCCAGGAAACGCTCGCCAGGAGGCGTCACATAGTCTTGCAGGTTGTTTCGGCCGACGACGATGCTGACCAGTTTCCCGTCTTTGTCCGGGGTGAAGATGGAGACCACGCGGGCTCCAAAGTTGGTCACTTGCATCTGAACATCCCCGTTTTTGAGGGTGTAGAGCGATACGGGCTTCCCTTCAACCTCTCCCTGGAAATTCTCAATGGACATCAAGGGTGCCTGGGGGCCGTTGCAACCCAGCAATAAAGCGGCGGCGAGTGCGCCGGCAAACATTTTTTTCAACATAGCGAAATATTTTATTGAATGAGTTTGAGGGCGGCTTCAGCGATGTGTGCGGCGTCAAGTCCATACAAGGCCATCAATTCTGCCGGGGTGCCGGTCTGTCCGAAGAGGTCTTTGCCGTTGAGGAAGGCCAGGCGGGTAGGCTGTTTCTCGGCCAGCAGGTAGGAAATGGCTTCTCCCAGACCGCCGACGGCATTGTGCTCTTCGGCGATAAGGGCCTTGCCGGTCTTCTTGACGGACGCGAGAATGGCGGCTTCGTCAAGCGGCTTGATGGTAGCGATGTCAATCACTTCGGCGCTGATTCCCTGTTCTTCCAACTGCCCGGCTGCCAGCAGGGCTTCCCATACAAGGTGACCGGTGGCAAATATCGTAAGATCCTTGCCTTCGTTCATTACATAAGCCTTTCCGATGACGAAAGGCTCGTCGGGATTGGTGAAGTTAGGAACGGCGGGACGGCCGAAACGCAGATAGACGGGGCCGTCGTATTTCGCGGCGGCGATGGTCGCCTGCATCGTCTGGTTGTAGTCGCAAGGGTTGATGACCACCATTTCGGGCAGGGCGCGCATCAAGGCGATGTCTTCCATCGTCTGGTGGGTGGCTCCGTCTTCGCCGAGGGTGATGCCGGCGTGGGAAGAGGCAATTTTGACATTGGTCTTTCCGTAGGATACTTCCTGGCGGATTTGGTCATAGACGCGTCCCGTGACAAATTCCGCGAAGGAACCGATGAAAGGAACCTTTCCGGCAATGGCCAGTCCGGCCGCGGCGCCGACCATATTGGCCTCCGCGATGCCGCATTGAACGAAACGATCGGGGAACTCAGCGGCGAATGCGTCCATTTTTACCGAGCCTTTGAGGTCGGCAGTGAGGGCGAAAACACGTTCGTCCGCCTTACCGGCAGCGAGCAGACCCGCGCCAAAACCGCTGCGGGTGTCTTTCTTACCTGTATCAGTGTATTTTTTCATAATCTCTGTTTTTTACTTGCCTGTTTCAGACGGGCGCTTGGTTAAAAATCTCCGAGGGTTTCTTCCAGTTGGGCCAGGGCTTTTTCGCACTGTTCGACGGAAGGGGCTTTACCGTGCCATTGGCAGGTGCCGGCCATAAAGTCCACGCCGTGTCCCATATCGGTCTTGAACAGAATCATCGTCGGCTTGCCGTTGGCAGAAAGTTTCTCCGCCTGGGCGAAAGCACCGAGAATGGCGTCGAAATCGTGACCATCCGCCACGACCGTGTTCCAGCCGAAGGCTTTCCACTTGGCTTCCAAATCTCCGCCGCCGCATACAGACTCGACGGTGCCGTCAATCTGCTGGTTGTTCCAGTCGGTCATACCGATA
>CADAFY010000170.1 GCA_902787255.1 uncultured Bacteroidia bacterium | reverse complement strand
AGGGATAAAATTTGCTGCTTATTTCCCCAAAAGTTGGTAAAACGTGGTGATTTTGGGGAAATAAAGAGTGTTTGTTTCCCCAAAATCTGGTGTTATGTTTTGTTTTTGGGGAAATAAAGAGAGTTCGTTTCCTCTCGCGAAGAATTAGACTTTCTCCTTTCTGCCGGTGCGGCGGGAACGCTCTGCGGCGAAACCCATCAGGTGGGATTCGATGGAAACATCGATATCGCTGGACAGCCGGCTCGGGTCTTGGTGGGCAACGGCTTCCACGAAGTCGCGGACCAGACGATGGTCGCCTCCGCCGTGTCCGCTGCCTGCGTACTCGGGAATCTCGGCCACCTTCTGATTCCAGTATTTTTCCTTGCGGGTCAGGAAATCCCAGACGCGGAATTCTTTCATATCACCCTCGATAAATCCGCGCGTTCCCATAATGCGGGTGCGGCGTCCTCCCTTGCAGGTAAAGGCGTCCATCGTGAAGGAAGCCGTGATGTTATCCTCGAAGACGATATCGGAGACATAGTGGTCGGGCTGGTCGTTGTCGCAGTGGAATACGCAACGGGCGAAGCGATTGTATTTGGGATCTTTCAGCCGGGCGAGGAGATGCTCGGGATCCTTGTCTCCGTGAAGGTCGAAAACGCTGGTGTGCTCTTTCCATTTGCAATAGATGGAGATGGCGTTGTAGGGGCAGGTGTCCCCGTGGGGGCAGCCGTCCGTACAGTAGGCGGGAGCGCCTTCGGGGGCATTCTCTTTCTTGAAATAGTACAAGTCACCATCGGCGACGATGCTCTTGCAGGGCTTGTTGATAATCCAACGCAAGATGTCCAGGTCGTGGCAGGACTTGGCCAGAATAATGGGCGTGGTGTCTTTGGAGCGATGCCAGTTGCCGCGTACATAGGAGTGGGCCATATGAGCGTATTGGATGCACTCCATATGCTGGATGCTGACAATGTCGCCGATGATACCGCTTTGGGCGGTTTCGCGGAGGGCGACGAAGTAAGGGGCGTAGCGAAGTACGTGGCATACGGCTACGATGCGGCCTTTTTTCTTGGCCAGATCGCGGATGGCCTTGCATTCTTTTTCGGTCGGAGCCACCGGTTTTTCCAAGAGGAGGTCGTAACCCACGTTGAGGGCCATCATAGCGGGCTCGTAGTGCAGGTTGTCCGGCGTCGCAATAATGACGGCATCGGCGAGTTTTTTCTTGGAGGCGAACACATCGCGGAAGTCGGCAAAGCGCATTTCGGGGGCGACGCCGTGTTTGTCGCCCATATAGTTTCTGCGTTCCTCCTGCATATCGGCCACACCCACGACTTTCATTCCCTGCGGGAATTTCTCGGCGTAGCGGGCATAGACGGTACCCCGGTTGCCGCATCCGATGACAATGACGGTAACAGGATGGTCCGTTTCGGGCGCAAGGTCACGTATGGGCTGAAGTCCGGTCAGCGGTTCTGCACCGGATTTTGCTCCGGCTGCTGCGGGCTCGGCCGCCTGTGCGGAAGGCAAAGACATAGTACTTCCGGCCGCTACCAGCAGTCCGCAAGATTTGAGAAAGTCACGACGTTTCAATTCGTAAATTGTTTATCGTTTAATTTTTGGGGGTCTGGGCACCGTAGCCGGCGACTTTGCCGAAGAGGTCTTTGGCTTTTTCCCAAGGATATTTGTTGCAGTACATACTGGGCCGCACGATTTCGCTGCCCTGCTGGTTCAACCCGAAGAGACGGTTGACCTGGTTGGCGGCGGAATTGGGGTTGTACGACTGCGAGGAGATGATTTTCAAGGTCATAAAGCCTTCGAGATAGGACTTGTCGATGGCATTGATGAAGGCCTCGTTCTCCGGCATTTCCACATTGCCTTCGTACTTGGGACCGATTTGCTCGGCTTCCTCGATGCGGGCGGCGGAGACGGAGATGGTGGCGGCACCGGGGGCGGCCAGTTCCAGGTCGCGGCGGTTGGCGAAGAAGTAGTTGTCGTAGAGGTTGCTGACTTTGGCGCTCTCCATCGCTTTGTTGGACTCATAGAAAACGCGTTCCACCGCGCAGTTGCTGTTGCAGCCGAAGATGTTGTTGTGGACATTAATGGTGCGGATGCCGTTCATAAAGCGGAAGCCCTGACCCATATCCTCAAAAGCCTTCGTGCGCGTCCAGGTGAAGAGGACGGTGTTGTGGTGGAAATCGAGGGATACCAGAGGAATGTCAGCGTCGCGGACATTGCCTTTGACCTGGCAGGCTGCGTAGCGGCAGGAGATGAAAATGTTGTTGAATATTTCCATATGGCCTTTGCCCATCAGCGCGCAGATGCCATAGTCGCGGCAGTTGACGAAGATGCAGTTGGAGATGCGGATATTGCCTTCCACATCCAGGTGCAAGCCGTATTCGTCTCCGTTGGCAAAGCCGACCTTGGGGCAGTTCGGGGAGGCGTTGGGCTCTACGAAACGACCGGTGAGCACACCCTCGTTGGGGGTACCGGTGACGGGATTCTTCACATCGGCCACGCAGTAGATATTGTTCTCGCCGAAATCGAAGACCAGGCCGTCAATGACGACCTTGCCTTCAGGACCGCTGTAGCCATAGGGACGACGGGCGTTCAGGTTGAACAAGGGAGCGGTGAATTTCTGGTCGACGGGCTGAAGTTTGGTCACATATTTGGTGATGTCGCGTTCGCTGAAATCGGGGGAATAGCCGCCGTAGATGCTGATGAATTTGCCCATATCGTGGGTGGCATTGGCGAAGCGTCCGCTCTCGATGTAGCCGCGGTCAAGGCTTCCGAGATAATTGCCTTCTGCAACGAGGATGGTGTCGTCGTCGCTGGCCGCATCAATGGCTTTCTGCAAATCTTTCATCGGTTTTTCGGCGGTCAATCCGTCGGAACGGGCTGATCCGGTGGAAGCGCTGACATAAAAAGTCTTGCCCTGAGCGAGGGCGAGAGAGCCACTGAGCATCAAGAGCGTCAGGATGGCGGAGAGTTTGCGGAGTTTCATAGGCCTTAAAACAAATTTATAGGTTCGTTGCTAATGTGAAGCACGATACAAATATAAGTAAAATAAATTGTAATTTTGCAATATGGAATGGTTGACTTGGAGATTTGTCGTTCATTACGGCCTGCATTTCTTCGGCCCCCTGCTGCCGGCCCTGTTCTTCCCGAAGGGCCGTCGGCTGAAGGCCTATTGGATTATGCTGGCCACGATGCTGGTGGATGCAGACCATCTGCTGGCCACCCCGATGTTCGACGCTACGCGTATGAGCGTCGGTTTTCACCCGCTCCATTCCTACTGCGCCATCGCCGTGTATGTGGTGATGTGCTTTCTCCCCTATGAGAAATGGCACTGGCCCTGGTGGCTCCGCGCCGTCGGCATCGGCCTCGTCCTCCACATCCTCACTGACTTGCAGGACTACACCCTCTGGATGTAGGCAAAGGCGGGATACTCATCGAAAATTTGCTTGACAGAAGGGTTCACCTCCTGCAATGGTTATGC
>CADAFY010000169.1 GCA_902787255.1 uncultured Bacteroidia bacterium | reverse complement strand
GCCGGCCCCGTAGCAGATGCCGCAGGCGGCGAACTGCCAGTTGACAAACACCGACTTCCAAAAATCCGCCGTCCACGCAAAAGGCAGCATCCGGGCCAGAGCGAACTTGAGCAGCACCTGTCCGGCGGCCAGCAGCAGGCTTTGAACGACAGCCAAAGGAAGAAGGAGGAGGTTACTCATCATCAGTCAATCGTATAAAGGGTGGTTTCGGCCTGGAAAGCGGAAGTCCTGCCGTCCTGCAGTTCCTCATCAAAGGCGCACACCAGCACGTGCCTGGCCTCTCCCAGCCGCAACAGCCGCTTCGCATCCGCTACGGCCCAATAGGAAGACTCGTCTCCTTGCGAATAGGTGATGTTGTAGCCGTGGCAACCCGTACGGATAGCGATGGCGGACGCTACGGTATTGTGCGTGCTCTGCATAAACAAAGTCGGCTTGAGCAAGGTTTCCTGATTGTTGCAGATGTCCTCCAGGAACAGGGTGCTCAACTCAAACATTCCCCGCGAAGTGGCGGCGATGATGGCGTCCGGCTTTTGCAAACCGGCGTCTTTGAGCACAGTAAAAGCGGAGAGCAGACTCGCCTTCAGGATTTTTCCCATCCGCCGGGTATCCATCGGCGACAGGTATTCCTTCAGTGCTGGCAGTTGTTCGTCCGAAGAAACAACGCTACGGGCTTCCACCCGGATACGCGATTCCTCCGCCAGCGTCCTTTCCTGCGGAGCGGGGCAGGCCCGGCTCAGAATCAAGCAAGAATCATTGCCGCCGAAGCCAAAGGAATTGCACATCACGTAGTCCAACTGCACGCCCGTCCTGCCTTGGGTAGGAATCACGCCGCCCGGTATGGGATGGCTCCAGCCGAGAGAAGCCGGAATGAAATCGTTTTGCATCGCCAGCAGGCAGATGACCGCCTCAACGGAACCGGCGGCGGAAGTGGTGTGTCCGGTGTACGATTTGGTGCTCGACATATCGGGCAAACTGTCCCCGAACACCCGTTTGAATGCGGCGCTTTCCGAGGCGTCGTTGTCCGGCGTCCCCGTGCCGTGCGCATTGATATACTGAATGTCTCCCGGCTTCAGACCAGCCTTGCGCAAGGCCTCGGTCATCGCCAGAAAGGCGCCCTCCCCGTCTTGGGAAGTCGCGGTCTGGTGGAACGCGTCGCAGCGGTTGGCATAGCCGCTGATATAGGCCTGTGTATTCGGAGCATCCTTTTCCAGCACGACAAAAGCCGCACCTTCTCCCAGGTTCAGACCGGCCCGCGTTTCATCGAAGGGACGGCAACGCTCCCTGTCCAAAATCATCAGGGTATTGAAGCCATTCAGGTGGTAACGGCTCAACGGTTCGGAACCGCCGGCGACCACCAGGTCCACTTCATCGTTCTTGAGCATTTCGGCTCCCAGCATCATCGCATTCAAGGCCGAGGAGCAGGCCGTGCAGATGGTACAGCACCGGGCATTCCCCAGACCGGAATACTGCGCGATTTCTTCCGTGCTCCGGCCGCATTCGTTGCTGTGGGGCAGGTATTGGAGTTCCGGCTCCGTCTTCATCCGCTCGAAATACTGCTCGGTCACATCCATCACGCCCACGGTCGTCCCGGAAATCAGGGCCACCCGCTTTTGAGAGACATCGCGAATGCCAGCCTGTTGCAGCGCCTCCCGTACGGCCAGCGCCCCCATCAAGGATGTCCGACTGAACGGGCCTTCGCCTTCCAGCCCCAGCATCTGTTTCATCTGCTCGGTGGACAGTTTGATTTCTCCCACCGGAATATCCGTATGGATGGAACGCAGGTAGCGCATAGGCCCGATGCCTGATTCTTTTTTCAGCAAAGCGTCCAACACGGCCTTCCGGTCGTTTCCGATGGCGCAGAGGATGCCCATCCCGGTTATGGCAATGGCTCCTCCCATTTATTTGGTCCGATGCTGCTGAACGTATTCGGCAATACAGTTGACACTCTTGAACACCTCTTTCCCTTCAGCCGGGCTTTTCAGTTTGATGCCATAGCATTTGTCAAGAATGACGATCAGTTCGAGCGCGTCAATCGAGTCCAGACCCAGTCCTTCTCCAAAAAGAGGCGCGTCATTGTCAATCTGATCGGGGGTCATATCCTCGAGATTCAGCGCGTCGATAATCTGCAATTTGATGTCTTCAACCAATTGTTCCATGGTACGATTCTATTCTTTGATTTTCAATAAACTTAGTGCTGCATAAAAAGCGTCTTCCGCCGTACAGTCCACCCAACCGGCCATCACTGCGCCCGGGCGGGTAGCCGCCAGCGTCTCCGCAACAATCTTCTCCTTGAGGGACTCATCCCTTTCGGGCAGCATCACTAGGGTCGTCTCGCCTTTGATGGTGTTTTTCATCGCGATCTCGCCCAAAACGACATTCGGAAGGGTGTTGATGAACACGGACGGGCTGGGATAATACTCATCCGGATGGGTGTAGGTGGAAAGGTGTTTCCGGTCGGCCAGCACGGAGCCGTTGACCGTGAAAAGCAAAATGGCAACATCTTCCGGAGCGATGCCTTCGAGCGCTTCTTTGGCGAGCAGTCCCGTCCCGAGCCTGACCGTCTCGTAGGAAACCTCAACGCGGGCCGGCGCCGGCCAAGACTCCCTTGAGTAGATCACGGAGCCGTTGCAACTGCCGAAGCCCGACTGGGTTTTGATGAAAGTCCGCTTGTCGGTGCTTTCCGTCGCCGCGCAGACCTTGATTTTTCCGCTGACCCCGATTTCCTCGAAGCCCATCACGGGGAGAATCAGCCCCTCGTCCAGCGAACACATCGTGATGATGGGTTCCACCACCCCGGAAGCCCCGAAGGTATGGCCGAAGTGCGGCTTGTAGGCCGTGGTCGGGATATCGCCGAGGCCCGCGTTCGCAATGCCCTTGGACTCCATCTGGTCGTTGAACATCGTCGCGGTGCCGTGTGCCGTCACACAGGCCATCGCCGCCTTCAACTCGGGCGTCAGGATTTTTTGAATGGTCCGGAAAATGCCGTCTCCGCTGGGAATGGGCGCGCTGACGTGGTAAGCGTCGTTGTTCAGACATCCGTCCACAATACGCCAGCCTTCGCCTTGCTCGTCGTTTTTCAGCACCATCGTGGCGGCACATTCGCCGATATTGAGCCCCAGCCGCTCCAGGTCAAAAGGCCGGCACACCGTCGGCGACAAGGCCTTGAACGAGTCGAAACCGGCCAGCACGAAGGACGAAAGGACATCCGCCCCGCAAACGACCGCCGCATCGTAATGCCCGGCTTCCATCAGCCGCTGAGCCAGCATCTGCGCCGTCGCCCCGGAAATACACGCGTTGCTGACGACAATCGGCGTAGTCACAAAACCCAGCCGACGGGCCACTTTCTGCGCCGCCAGGCCGGGAGCCAGATAGTTCCCATCCTTTTCGGGGACCTCCCCCAATTCCTCGACACCGGCCGTCGACGTACCGATGACCAGCAGGGTTCTCGGCGAAGACGCCTGAACGGTAGAATGGGACAAGGCTTCCTGAATCGAATGAAGGACCAGGGATTCGAACCAACTGCATCCCTCCATTCGCAGAGCCGCCCGGCTGCTTTCGTCAAATATTCCGACACAGAAACGGG
This sequence comes from uncultured Bacteroidia bacterium, assembly GCA_902787255.1. Lineage (GTDB taxonomy): Bacteria > Bacteroidota > Bacteroidia > Bacteroidales > UBA932 > Cryptobacteroides. Next base: position 4,862 of record CADAFY010000169.1, on the reverse strand, counting down.
CCGGTACGCCCAGGCAGCCGTCCATCACTTTCAGCCCGGTCTCTCCCCGTTTGACGGCCGCATAGTTCTCTGCGGTCGTCAGGCCCAGCGGCGAAGTGATGTTGGTTGCGTCGATTCTTGTCATAGCAGGCCCATCTGTTTTTTCCATTCCACATAAAAGGCCGGCGACTCCCAGAGCAGATGATAGTCCCTGTCCATAAACACCTGCGTCGAATGGGCCTTGAGATAGACTTCCCCGTCCTCGGGGTTATAGATTTCGTAGTCGAACAGAATCTTCGCCGCGTCGCTGGGGCGATAGGTAATCCGCACCCGCGGCTTCATCCCATAGCGCAAGGGCTTGCGGTAACTGAAGTTCAATTCCACGATGGGGGCGAAGGTATATTCCACGATGTACTTCATATAGGACAAGCCGTATTTCGCTCCGAAGGCTTCCCGGGCGTCTTCCAGATAAGTGGCATAGGAGCCATGCCACACGACCCCCATCATATCCACTTCGCTGAAGCGGATTTCGAGGTCCTTTTCTGCCGTCAATTCTTTCATTGCTCTTCGTTGCTTTTAACCGCCAATTTCACCTGTCCGCTGGCGATGACCACGCCGTCACATTTCACGGTCGCCGTTGCCAGCGTCATTCCGAACACTTCTTCCTGGTGATGACATAGTCCCGGATGGCGCCGATATACCCGACCTGAACATCCTTCCCGAGGATGTATTTGTTGTAGAAACCGATGCGGGAGGCACAGGTCTGGGCAATGTTTTCCATCATACCGCAGGGGGAAAAGAAGCCGTTCTCGACAAAGAGGTTGTCTTCGCACACCCGCGTTTCGGTCGTTGAACTGTTCATCTCGAAATGAACGAGCCTGCCTACCATCACAAAGGGTTCCTGCTGCGGAAGAACCGTGTGGATATCGATTGACTGAACGAATGCGTCCGTTACCTCCGAGAGTTCCATCAGGCCCAAAAATCAAAAAAGTTAAACCATTGCGTCGGATAGCGCAGGACCATCCGTTCCAATTCGGCCACATAGGCCCGGGAAAGTTGGCCGACCTGCTCCTTGCGAGGCAGCGTCTTGTCGTACGCCAAGGGGGTCAGGTAAATCCGGTATTTCTTCAGCCCCGCTTTCATCACGTTCACCGCCAGCACCTCCACGCCCCGCATGGCGGCGACGCTGAACGGTCCCTGCGGGAACTTCGCTTCGTCCCCCAAGAGAACGGCCGTCACGCAACGCGTGCCTTCGACGTGACGGTCTGCCGGGAAACTGATGATGTCTCCCTTGCACAACGCCTCGTCGATTTCGAACAGGTGGCTCATATCCGGTTTGAGTTCGATCATACTGACGTTCGTCTTGGTGAACATACTGTTGCGGCCCCGCATCACGCTCTCTTTCTCGAAAGGATAAACGATGGCGTGAATGCCCTTGCGCGTGGAGTTGAGGGAATAACCGGCAATCTCGTAGTTCCCGATATGCGAACTGAGTTGAATGAATCCCTCCTCTTTCTTCTCCAGGATTTTGAAATAATCCGTTCCCTCGATTTGGACTTCGAAGGACACGCCGGCATACATCGCGAATTTATCGATGACCACCTGGGAAAACAGGCAGTGGTTGCGGTACGCCATCCAGCAAGCCTTCAAAACACCATAGTGGAAACGGGTACGGTAGAAAGTATAGGACGCTTTTCCAATTTTGCTGAACACCACGCAGAAAGGGACGATAAAGATATCCGAAAACAGATACAGGACACGCACATCGACCACACGGAGGATGCGGATGAGATTTTTGTGCATCCATCCGTTGCCAAACGTCGAACCCATCCACTGGCGTTCCGCCATTTCTACTTCAGTTTCGTTTCGATATAATCGCAGAATTTGGAGAAGGTGTCCACACCGATCATCTCTTCCTGCTTGATTTTGAAGCCGAATTTATCGTTGACGAGCACCACGATATCGACAAAATCCAAACTGTCGATGCCCAGGTCGTCTTTCAGGCGGGCTTCCGGGAAAATCTTCTCCTCGTCCACCTCGATATCTTCAATCAGAAACTGCTTGACCTTCTCTTCAATTTCTTTTCTTTCCATAATATTCTGTATTACAATTTTTTAATGATCAAGGCACTGTTGGTGCCGCCAAAGCCGAACGAATTGCTGAGCACCACATTGACCGGGGTGTCCACCGTCGTTTTTGCGATATTGAGCCCGTCGGAGAATTCATCCCCTTTCTCAAAATTGATATTGGGCGCAACAAAGGAATGCTGCATCATAATCAGGGAATAGACAATCTCACTCGCGCCCGCCATCCAGCATTCGTGGCCCGTCATACTCTTCGTGCTGCTGATAAGCGCCCGTTCGCCCTTGAACAGCGTCTGCAGGGCCTGGGCTTCGCAGCCGTCTCCCTGACGCGTCCCTGTGGCGTGGGCGTTCACATAGTCGATGTCCGAAGGCTTCATCCCGGCATCTTCCAGGGCGCGCGCCATCGCACGCGTGCAACCCTCTGCGCTCGGCTGGCTGATGACGACGGTACCGTTGGAGGAAAAACCATAGCCCACGACCTCCGCCAGAATCTCCGCTCCGCGGGCCTTCGCGTGCTCATACTCTTCCAGCATCAAGGCTGCGGCACCCCCGCTCGGAACCAGACCGTCCCGCTCGCTGTCGAACGGACGACTGGCCTTGGCCGGATCGGCTGCATTCTTGGAAAAAGCACCCAGCGCGTCAAAGGAAGCCATAGAATAGTAATTCGTTTCCTGGGCTCCGCCGCACAAGACCATATCCTGCAGGCCGTTCTTGATGAAAAGATAGGCCAGGCCGATGGAATGGCTGCCGCTAGCGCAGGCGGCGCTTACGGTAAAATTGATGCCCTTCAGACGGAAAATCGTGCTGATGTTCATATTGACCGTCGAGTTCATCGCCTGGAAAATGAACGACTGGCCGAGCAGGGCGGTGTCGTGTTTCTCCACCATAATGCGCTCCGCCTCAATCACCGGCTTGGCCGAGGAATCGTTGCCGAAGATGCAGCCGATTTCGTGGGTGTCGAGGTATTCATCGGCCACACCCGCCATTTCCAGGGCCTGCGAACTGGCCATAAACGCATATTCCGCCTCTTCGGACAATCCCCTGCGAAGATGACGGTCAATCACCCCTTTCAGGGAAGGTTTGGGAACAATGCCCGTCAAGGGAGACTGGAAGCCATATTGCAGGCGCTCCGCATCGATGCCGATGCCGGATTTGCCGGCATAAAGCGCATCCTTGACCTCTTGGATACTCGTTCCGAGGCAGGACCAGATTCCCATTCCCGTAATAACAACCCTTCTCATCTCAGAACAATCCCCCGTTAATGCTGATGACCTCGCCCGTGATGTATGAAGCCTTGTCGGAGCAAAGGAAACCGACCAGTTCGGCCACCTCTTCCGGCTTGCCGAAGCGTTTCATCGGAATCATCTTCTTCAATTCTTCTTCCGGCAGGTCCTTGGTCATATCGGTGGCGATGAAGCCGGGTGCGACGGCGTTGACCGTCACATTGCGGGAAGCCGTCTCCTGCGCAAGCGCGCGCGTAGCACCAATGACCGCCGACTTGGCCGCACAATAATTCGTCTGCCCCGCCAGACCTTTCAAGCCCGACAGGGAAGACATATTGACAATGCGGCCGCCGCGGCCCCGGGCCATCATTTTGGGCAGCAGGAAGCGGGTCACATAGAAAAGACCATTGACCGAGGTACGAATCACCGTATCCCAGTCGTCATCGGTCATCATAAACATCAAGTTGTCGCGGGATACCCCGGCGTTGTTCACCAGATAAGCGATATAGTCATCCGGATGCTTCTGTTCCCAATCGGTCAGGGCTGCTTCCACCGCCTCTTTGTCGCAGACGTCCAACTGAAGGGCGGCGGCGTTTCCGCCGTTCTGCGCTATCAGGTCGCACACCTCCCAGGCGGCATTTTCGTTGGAGCAATAGCCCACGATGACCGGATAGCCCATTTCTGCCAACTTCAGGCAAACGGCACGGCCTATCCCTCGGGAGCGTATTTCATTTTACTGACGCGTATTTCGTTTTCAGTACGTATAAAGTTTACAAAGATAATAAATATAACTTGAATTTGCGATTTTTTATCTATCTTCGCGCCGTAATTTGAAAATTCTTAATTCAATTGTATATGAAAAAAGTTATCCTTGTTGCATTGATTGCACTTTCCACGGCCTTTGTCGCCGCGGCGGCTGACGGCGAAAGCAGCGCTTCCGAGCCCGTTCAGGTCAGTTTCACCAACAACGGTCCCCGCGCCATCGGTGGTCGTTTCGGATGGGGTGGCGAAGTCAGTTACCAGCACAACCTCGGCAAAAATTTCATCGAAGTGGACCTCGGAACTCCCGGTTGGGTCGCTTTAGGCGTTCAGGCCACCGCAGCCTACAATTTCGTCATCGTCCAACCCCAGTGGACTCCCGGCACCTGGACGGTCTACGCCGGCCCCGGTTTGCAGCTTGGCATGCAATTCGGCGGGCCCTTTGAAGCTCGTCGTTTTCTGATGAACATCGGGGTAGTCGGCCAGGTCGGTTTAAGTTACCGCTTTGAATTCCCTCTGGAACTCTCCGTTGACCTTCGTCCCGGTCTTGGCGGCATCTTTGGTTCTACTACTGTGGAAGGGGAAAGAGTGCCTTACGGCGGTTTTTATTTCGACTACTGGAACTTTATCCCCAGCATCGGCGTCCGCTACGCCTTCTAAAGCCCGACACGCTTGCGCTGTTTGCCCCGAAAGGGCGCTCACAAATAGAGTTGCGCCTATCGGCCTATCTATCAGCAGATTACACAAAAGGACCTACCCGATTTTGGGTAGGTCCTTTTCATTAATCTATTGACAATCCACAGATTATCTGCCGTGC
>CADAFY010000168.1 GCA_902787255.1 uncultured Bacteroidia bacterium | reverse complement strand
TACTGGAACTTCTGCGACTGGCTGAACGTGCTGAACTGCACCCTGCCGCCGGTGGGCATCATCCTCATCCTCCACTACTTCTGCAACCGCGGAAAGGAGGTCAAGGTGCCCGTGGTGGACTGGAGTGCGGTCATCGGCGTCATCGCCGGCGCCGTGGTCGCGAACCTCGTGCACTGGGGCTTCGCGTCCATCAACGGCATGGTCGTCGCCGCCGTCATCTGGGGCCTCGGCCAGCTTATCCGGAAGCGGAAGTAACTGACTCTTATAGCGCTTGAAGGATGGCCTCGACCCTCGCGGTCGAGGTTTTCTTTTTCCCGTCGACGGTTTCCGAGGCCGATGCGTGGATTTCGGTACAGCCGGTGCGCTCGAGAATGCTTGCGGCGTTCTCCGGCGTCACACCGCCGCCGGGGAGGATGATGATGCGGCCCTTGGCGCGACGGTGCAGCTTGCGAAGCTTGTCCGCGCCCTCCTCGGCCGTCGGCGCCTGGCCGGAGGTGAGGATGCGGTCGCAGCCCAGGCCGATGATTTGCTCCAGCGCCTTGAAAGGGTGCCGGCAGCGGTCGAAAGCGCGGTGGAAAGTGATGCTTGCGCGGTGGGAAACAACGGAGACAAGGTATTCCATCAGGGGGATGTCGATGTCCCCGTCGGCGGTCAGGCAGCCGATGACGATACCGTCCGCGCCGAAGGTCAGGGCCGATTCGATCTGCAGCGCCATCAGGTCGGCTTCCTCGGGGGAATAGACGAAATCGCCCTCCCGCGGGCGGATGAGGACGTGGATGGTCAACTCCGGATAGCGCTCCCTGACGGCCCGGAGCCAGGCCATGGGCGGGGTGAGGCCGTCGAGTTCGAGGTCCGCGCACAGTTCGATGCGCCGGGCGCCTCCGGCGACGGCGGCATCAACACTTTCCAGATTGCCGCAGCAGACTTCCAGCAGGGCCATCCCTTACCGCTTCAGGTGGCGCTTGATGAACTCGCGCTTCATCTCGGGACCATAGGCGTATTCGCCCACGTCAATGCTGTCCAGGAGGTACAGGTCGGAACCCTTGAAGAGGGTGGTTTCGGCCGTCGCGCGGATGTAGCGGGCCTTGTCCATAGACTCCTTCGGGACGATCAGGTGGCAGGGGATGAGATAGGCGACGGGGTTGATGGCGACCGCGTGGGCAACGGAACGGACGCCCAGCGGATTGCCGCAGAGCGCGGCCAGTTCCGAATAGCTGTACAGGCGCGGTTCCAGGCCGTAGAGCGTCTCCCAGACGCCGAGCTGGAACGGGGTCCCGAACAGGCGGAAATCCTTCCACGAAACGGTTTCCGCCATCGCAATCAGTTCGTCCGTGGACACCTTGCGGGTGGAGATGGAACTGATTTCTTTCGGGGGCAGCTGGGCCACTTTCGCCGCGACTTCGGCGAAGTGCCGGTAATCGGCGGAGATGGACGCGATCTTGCCGTCGATTTCCGTAATGATCCACTCTGAAACCATATGCGCTTGCAATTTGTACAAAGATAAGAGTTAAGCGTCAAATAATCAACACCCTACGAAAAGGTCTCTGTCCTTTTCGGGACAAAGACCAAATCATAAAGCAATGATTATGAATCACTTGAAATTCTTAGCTACGGCTATTCCCCTGTAAATTGGCCCATGAAGAATATCGCACCCGAACTGACTTCGGTGATTACATAGAGGAAGGGACGGTCACAGTAAAAACGAATTACCGGAGGCTCTCCAAGATTGGGGCCTGCTCCAGACATGATTATATCCGTAACAGCTGCTGCTTCCGAACCCGTTTCATCCACCTTGATCCTCGCCATTTGGCCGATATCGTCGATGTGGATGGGATAATCGGTCATCGCACTAAAATCAGCCTGAAAGCTAAAGGCCCTCTGCATTCCAAGAGCATACAGTGTTTTACCCAAGGGTAGGAGCGGAGTTTTCGTTTCAAAGACAGGCAGCTTGATTTCCACTTCCATGTCCTTTTTCATTCCTTTCAAAAGTGTATTCCAAGTATCGGCATTCAAGGCATCCTTCACGTCTTCGATCGTCTTTTCTTCCAAAGGAAGCAAAACAATCATCCTATAAGCCTGATTTCCATATGGCAGACAGAGGGCTTGGCATAATCCATTCATTCCGCCATGTTCGAAATGGCCTTTTTGCCACATCATCTTCACGGTAGACCGACTTCCGTCCTCGCGCGTAAAGGCCTCTTTTTTTGTATCTTTTTTGTCGAACTTACTACTCCATCCCCCTTTGAAATACACGGCATTTATGAAATGAGCATACTCAGACGGCTTAGGTTGTTCCTTTAAAAATTCAGGAATCATCCCTTTCGTTTTTTCTGCACACCATTCGTTGACGAGCCCTTTTACATCATCCTTGCCAAACTCCTTATAAAACACGTCTGCGTCATAGTAAGATTGGATGGCCTTTGTGAAATGATCCTTGAGCGGAACGTGAAGTTTATTAATGATGGCAGCATTCGCGATATTCAGGGTCGTCGTCGGGTCCACCCCGGCGGACTGCTCCAGCATCGATTGACAAAAACCATTGAGCCCTTCCACGGACCCTTCCGGATAACCCAGAACACGGTTGATTTCCTCACGTGTCTCACCGAGCGCTCCGTTGTTCACCATTCCCAAGTCAATTGTAACACTTAGGGGAGAGATCACGATGCTCCTTCCTTCCTCATTTTCGGCCACCCGCCTGAAAAGCTCGATGGCGAAATCGTTGTTATTCTGGATGAAATCCAACTCGGACCGTGTCAATACGAAGTCTTTACGCTCAATAAGCTGATCTTCCGGGAAACCATCTTCTTCGACTTTTTCACAAGCGATGAAGCACAGCGCCACCATCCCAAAAAACACAAACGGATATATACTCTTTTTCATGGTTTAGAAGTTATTACATAAAGGGCAATTACCAGTTATAAAGATATAAACAGAATTTTAATTTCAAAAATTAAGCAGGCTCACGAGTTGAAAAATAAGGATTCGATGTCTTTTGACATCAGACCCATCACCTCGTTTTCATGGGTTAACGACTATTTTTCGTGTTTCATCGACGGGATTTCTGAAAAAACCGTATCTTTGCAGAACCATGAGCGCAAAGAAACGGAAAATCAAGACGCGCGCGGAAACCTGGGTGGACCTGCTGGTGTGCCTGGCGATCATCCCGTGTCTGGTGTCGGTATATCCCGTCAATGAATGGATCCTGTGGCGGGCGTCGGACGTCATCGTCTATCTGTTATGGACCTACCTGTGCTGGTACCTGGGACGGCATCTGGTCCCGGCGCTGTTTGATACGCACAAGCGATGGACCGCGCTGGCGGTCGTCTTCATCGCCACGGTGCTCACTTACCTGATGAGCCTGAAACAGGTGTCCTTCCCCCGGGAGATGATCGCAGACCGGCCGCCGCGGCTGTATATGTACCAGCAGGCTGTATGGGTGCTGTACATCGCCGCGATGGGCGTCGGGCTCGCCACCGGCTTTCTCGCCAGGAAG
>CADAFY010000167.1 GCA_902787255.1 uncultured Bacteroidia bacterium | reverse complement strand
TTTCGGAAAGACAATCGCCACTCACTATGAACCTGACCAAACACATTCCCAATACCATTACTTGCCTGAATCTGGTTTGCGGCATCGCGGGCATCATCGCCTGCTTCTCGCTGCGTTTTGACCTGGCCTTCTATTTTATGCTCGCCGCGACGGTGTTCGACTTCTGCGACGGACTGAGCGCCCGCGCCCTCGGAGCCTACAGCGAACTGGGCAAACAGTTGGACTCGCTTTCCGATCTGGTGAGTTTCGGCGTGCTGCCGGCCCTCATCCTCAACCGGATGATGCTGTCGATGACCTGGTCCGACAGCCCGATTTGCTACCTGCCCCTGATGTTCGCCGTTTTCGCGGCGCTGCGCCTGGCGAAGTTCAATGTCGACACCGAGCAGAGCGAATCCTTCCGCGGTTTGGCCACGCCTGCCGCCGCCATCCTTTGCGGCGCGATAGCCTATTACACGGTGGTTGAGCCTTACGGTTTTCTGGCGGATTGGTCCCGCAACCTGTGGTTCATCCCCTGCCTGACGGCCGTCCTCTGCGGCTTGATGGTCAGCCGGGTGGAAATGTTCTCCTTCAAATTTCACAAGGGCCAGGGACGCGGCACCCGGGTGTTTGTCAAACGCGTTTTCGTCATCGCCTTCGCCATCTGCATCCTGGCCGCCTGCCTCATCCTCAAGATGAACTGGTCCCTCGCCGTCATCGCCACCATCCTCGTCTACATCCTCACCGCCATTCTGGCATAAAAACAGATTATCCATTTTAGATAATCCAATTTAGATAATTGGATAATTGGGTAATTGGCTATCTGCAAATGTTTTACACGCGGGTGATATGGGCGCCGAGGGCGTTGAGGCGGCCGTCAATGTCTTCGTAGCCGCGGTCAATCTGGTCGATGTTGTCAATGACGCTGGTGCCCTTGGCGGACATCGCGGCGATGAGCAGGGCGATACCGGCGCGGATATCGGGCGAAAGCATCTTGCCGGCCTTCAGGGAGAAACGGTGGTCGTGCCCGATGACGACGGCCCGGTGCGGGTCGCAAAGGATGATCTGAGCCCCCATATCAATCAGTTTATCGACGAAGAACAGACGGCTCTCGAACATCTTCTGGTGAATGAGCACGCTGCCCCGGCACTGGGTCGCCACCACCAGCATTACGCTCAGCAAGTCCGGCGTCAGACCCGGCCAGATGGAATCCGCAATGGTCATAATGGAGCCGTCCAGGAAGGAATCTATCACATAACTGTCCAAGGCCGGAACCCGGATATCATCCCCGATGACATCCAGTTGGACGCCCAATTTGCGGAAACTGTCCGGAATGATGCCCAGATTTTCATAAGACACATTCTTGATCGTAATCTCGCTTTGGGTCAGTGCTGCCATTCCGATAAAGGAGCCCACCTCCAACATATCGGGCAGTATGGTATGCGTCGCCCCGTGCAGAGACGGAACGCCCTGGATGCGCAAGAGATTGGAACCGATGCCCTCGATGCGGGCACCCATCGCCACCAGCAATTTGGACAACTGCTGCACATAGGGTTCGCAAGCCGCGTTGAAGATAGTGGTCTCCCCTTTGGCCAGCACGGAAGCCATCAGGATATTGGCCGTACCCGTGACGGAAGCCTCGTCCAGCAACATATAGGAACCTTTCAAGCCGTCGGCCGGAGCAACTAGATGAAACGCTTTGCGCGTAGTGTCATAGTCGTAGGTGGCGCCCAGTTTGGCAAAGCCCATAATATGGGTATCGACACGACGGCGTCCGATTTTATCCCCGCCCGGTTTGGGGAACCAGGCCCGGCCGAAGCGCGTCAGCAGCGGACCGGCAATCATCACGCTGCCCCGCAAAGAAGCACATTTGGCAATGAACTCATCGCTCCCGATGTAGGACTCGTTGACCTCGTCCGCCTGGAAAGACCAGGAACCTTTTCCCAGCCGGCGCACCTTCACACCTATCCCTTCCAGCATCAGAATCAAGTTCTTGATATCCAGGATTTCAGGGATATTATGCACAACGACTTCCTCGGGAGTCAGCAAGACCGCACTCAAAATCTGCAACGCTTCATTTTTGGCTCCCTGGGGAGTAATCTCACCACTCAGTCGATGGCCGCCTTCAACGATAAATGATGCCATATACCTATTAATTATAAATGTTCCACCTCAGGACTCAGTTCGATGCCGAAACGCTCCCGCACCGAAACGATAATTTTGTTTTCCAAACGGACGATTTCCTCCGGAAGCGCCTGCCCCGTAGCATTGACCAACACGAGCGCCTGCTTGTCCCATACGCCCGCATTGCCGCTCCGCTTGCCCTTCCAGCCGCATTGCTCAATCAGCCAGCCCGCCGGAATTTTAACCAGTTCCCCAACCTCATAATGAGGGACTTTCGTATCCGCCGGAACGGAAGCGCAAATTTCTTCGTACTTGGCCCGGGACACAAGCGGATTCTTGAAGAAACTGCCGGCGCTGCCCACCTTGCCGGGCTCGGGAAGTTTTTCGCGGCGGATGCGGATGATGGCTTCGCGCACCTGCCCGGGCGTCAGGTCGGCAGGCACAGGGGCGTCCGCCGCCAGTCCCAGCGCCGCCCGAATATTCCCGTAATCCAATTGGGGCGAATAACCCTTTTGCAAGGCAAACACCACGTGCGTCACGATATAACGCCCGTCCGCGTGCTTGAAGAAAGAATCCCTGTAGCCGTAGGCACAATCGGAGACCTCGAAACGGGCCATTTCTTCCTCCTGCGTATCATAGCAATAGACCGTGCGGATAATGTCCTTGACTTCCACCCCGTAGGCACCGATATTCTGCACCGCGGAAGCCCCGACTTCTCCGGGAATGAGCGAAAGATTCTCCGCACCCCACAGACCCTTGGAAGCCGCCCAGGCACAGAAATCATCGAACACCACGCCCGCACCGACCGAGACCAGCACCTCGTCCGATGACTCAGACAGCACCTCTGTGAAACGGATGGCCGAATGAAGCAAGGTTCCCGGAAAATCGCCGGTAAAAAGCAGGTTGCTGCCGCCGCCGATGTGCTTGACGGGACGGGCCAGCTCTTCAAAATCCAAGTCCAGCAAGTCCGCCAAAGAGTCGTATTCGTAGAAATAGCGGGCCGTCACCTTCATCCCGAAGGTATTCAGGCGCGTAAGGTCTTTGCTATATTCTTTTTTCAACATATCTACCGGCGGAAGTTTCAGCGACGCTTACCCGATTTGCGACCCATTGACGACCGCCTCTTCGGGCGTAATGAAACGCATCTTTCCGTCCCCCTGCTTGGCCATCAGAATCATTCCCTTGGACTCGATGCCGCGGATTACGCGGGGCTTGAGGTTCGCCAAAATACAGATTTGGCGTCCCAGCATCTGTTCGGGAGTATAATATTCCGCGATGCCGGACACGATGACGCGTTTGTCAATGCCTGTATCGATGGTCAGTTTGAGCAACTTGTAGGTCTTGGGCACACGCTCCGCCGCCAGCACGGTGGCCGTACGGATGTCCATTTTTTCAAAA
>CADAFY010000166.1 GCA_902787255.1 uncultured Bacteroidia bacterium | reverse complement strand
CATCGAAATCAGTGGTCCGCACTCGGTAATGCCGTAACCGTTCTCAATCCGGATCCCGAGATCAGCCATTCCTTTGACCACAACGGGATTGACCATGGCGCCCCCGCAGATAATCATTTTCAGATGGCCGCCGAACGGCGCAAACACTTCCGGGAAGAGTTTGTGTGAAATCTCAAACCCGAATTTGCGCAGCAGATTCGCCAGCCGGATGCCCTTCGCCAGTTTCTCCGCTTTGCCGTTTTTCCGTGCGCCGGCCCAGATGGATTTGTAGAAAGCCTGGGCAATCATCGGCACCACCGTGATGGTACTGGGCTGGAAAATCTTCAGGCTCGGCATCATCCGGCGCACATCGGGACAGATGCAGGTCAGACGGCCGCATCCGATGCGCGTCATAATATGGGTATTGATCTCGGCCGAATGGTGCATCGGAAGGACACTCATGGAGACGTTGTGGTCTTCCCAGGCCTCGACGACATCCTGGCAGTTGTTCATATTGGCCGTCAGGTTGGCTCCGGTAAGCACAACACCCTTGTTGATTCCCGTAGTACCGCTGGTAAAAAGGATCTTGGCCGGAGCGTCCGGGTCCGGGGTCATCGTGTGATAGGGGCCGTTTTCACCTACGGAATGTCCTTTCTCCAAGAGCTCGTCATAGGTCAGGACGTCTTCCGCCTGCCCGGAGAGGAGGATCAGGGTCTTCAACGAGGGACAGGCCTCGCGGACGGACCGGACCTTCGGGAGGGTGACCGGATCACAGAACAACGCCGTAGCGTCGCATTTATTCAATAGGAGGGCCAGCAGGTCGGCGGGCGCATTGGCATCGATCGGCGTCACGACCCCCACGCCATTGGAAACGCAGAGATCCGCCAGGATGTATCGGCAGCAATTCCCGGATACGATGGCGATATGCGCCCCCTGAAGCCCTGCGGCAAGCAAGCCTTCGCCCAGGCACATCACCTCCTCCTTCAAGGCCCGCGCCGTCCAGGTCACCTTCTCCTCTTTCTCATTCAGTTCCTGGAGGATAGGAGCGTCCGGTTTCAACCGCGAGAGGCGGTCCAGCATATCCCGGATACTCCGGTATCGGCCTTCGCGAAGCAAGGTGCCCCGCTGCATTTCTATTTCTGTTTGATATTTCATGAACGGAACAAGTCGGAAAGCGGCTGGTCTGAAGCAGCGATAACGTTTTCAATAACCGAGACAAAAAGGCAGTGGAAATCAGCCAGTTGCGCACCGGTGTACATCTTTGTCTGGATATCGTACGTAGCATAAATCTCGTCCGATTTGACGTTATGCATCAGGGCGATATAGCAGGGCAACGCACCCTTTCCGTTGCTGTGTACCTGCATCGAGACCCCTTCGGGCATCGAAACAGGAATGAAAGAGAAGCAATAATTGGTCAAGTATCTGAGCATGGAATACTTCCACACGCGATGCTGCATCTCATCGATTTCCAGATAGGTCAGCCGGGTGTGGCGATACAGTTCATTCTGGTCGGCATAGCTGAGGGCCAGGTTCTCCGCGAAGGACTTGTTCCAGTCCACATCGGTATAGACAGCGAGGCTCTGGACCTTGGTTCCGGCCGCCTTGCGCTCGGCAAGCGTACCGCGCCCGTTGAGCAGCAGCAGCGGAATCTGGTGCGGCGCCCGGTCGTTCTTGAGCGATGCCGCCACAGCATAGGCATAAAAATAGAAAGCCGTGGGGGTAATGCCGTGCTCCTGGCACCATTGCCGGGCTTGGCGGACCACGCTGGCAGGAATGACAAAGCGATAACCCTCTGTATCACAGCGCACGAACAAATACGGGATGGAAAAATGACCCTTGCGCTTATCCTTCAGCCAGCGGTCATTCTCCTCGCCGGTAATTCCGCAGAACTCCGGGTGAACCTGATGTGTGCGCGTATAAAACTCCTCGAAGAAAGACCGGTCTCTGTCGCGGGCGGCGGTATCGGCACGATGCTCGGCATCCTTGACCAGGACCTCCTCGAACGAACCGGGTGCGGCCGGCAGCTCCTTCCCCTCCTTCAAGGCCTCATAGACCGCAAAAAGGTCTCCGATCAGCACGCCGATGCCATAGGTATCGGCCACCAGATGGCAGATTTTGAAAAGGATTTCCGATTTTCCGGCAGGCCCTTCCACGAAGATCACCCGGAGGACATCCCCTTTAAAAGGATCCGTGGGCTTGCGGCGCCATCGGCACAGGAATCTCTCAAAAGCGGCATGGGTCGAAAAACGCATCGAAGGGATGGGCGCGGGACGTCGTTCCTGTTCGATGAACTGCATCGTCTGGCCTCCTTCCTTGACAAAGCGGATGCGCAGGCAGTCATTGCGCTCATATAGAAGCGTTAAAGCCTTCTCCATCAGCGTTTTATCAAAGCCGCCATCGACCTTGACCGAGAAAAGGATATTCAGCACCCGCTTGAAAAGCGAGTATTTGGTCTGCAAGAGGACGATGTCCTGAGAGTAATTGAGGGGGTAACGGGGCTCTCTCATTTGCACTTATTCTCCAGGGCTACCAATTTCTTGAAGTCTTTCCGCTCCGCCGGAGTAGGCTGGGAAAGCGATTCATAGCGTTTACGGGCGTCCGAAAGGAGGGTCTTGGCCTCCGCCCGGTCTCCACCCTTATTCCGCTCATACAGGATTTCGGCCAGCCAGACCCGGGTCCGCAGGCGGAGTTCGCCATTCGGGATGGTACGGACCGCCTTCCGGGCATATTCCACAGCCGTATCGTTCGATTTGAACGGATGGTGCCAATAAATCTCCGACTTTGCCTGCCAGGCTTCGGAACAATCCTTGCGGCCCAGCGTTTCCAAAATGGTATCCAGGTCCTTGATCATCACCGGGACAGCCGACGTCTGCTGGGTTAGCGGCTTTGTCTGGACATCACGTCCCACATTGGCACAATGCCACATATAGCCATTGTAATTCTTCGGATCGGCGGCAATGGCCTCTTCGGCATAGCGGATGCCCTGACCGAAATGCTTGCGTTTTTCTTCCTTGGTCGTAACTCCCTCTCCCAGCATGTTTTCCGCACGGGACAGGCGCCAGTACACTTCGGCTTTCTGAGCCGGCGTTTCCGCCTTGGGCAACATTTCCAACAACAGGGAACAGCTCTTGGCATAATCAGCATCACGTTCGAAGGCCGCATCGGCCGCATCGAAGGACAGCGGTCCCCCGGAAAGTGCCAGCAACCAGGCTGACAACAAAGTAATAATCAGACTCATCCGTTTACACAATTTGCTTTTGCAGTCGCCTCCAGATCCAGCGCCTCGCACAGGATCAGAATCGGGTTCTTGACCGCATAACCTGTACTCATTTCAATTTGCCATTTGCAGGTATCGCATTCCGACACCACAAATTCCGGGTTCACCCGGGCAATCTCGTCAAAGACCGGCTGGCCGATGGCCTGCGAGTACGCATAGTTCTCTTTCTTGAATCCATAGGTACCGGCGATTCCGCAACAGCCGCTGCCCAGGACCGTCAAATCGCCCCCCGGAATCATCTGGAGCAGGTTTTTCGTGAAGATGCTCCATCCCAGTTTTTCCATGTGGCAAGGG
>CADAFY010000165.1 GCA_902787255.1 uncultured Bacteroidia bacterium | reverse complement strand
TTCGTTTTTCGGGCTGCAAAGATAGAATTATTTTCGGAATTATACAACTATTTTCAAAAAAGTTTTCGTTTTGGCGCGTTTTGCAGCCATTTTTCCCAAATTTAGTCCCTTTTAAATATATCGCGCGTGTAAACTTTGTCCTTGACATCGTCCAGCGCCTTGTCGTAGCGGTTGGCGATGATGACGCTGCTCTCGGCCTTGAACGCGGCCAGGTCGTTGATGACACGGCTGCCGAAGAAGAGGGTTCCGTCTTCCAGCGTGGGTTCGTAGATGATGACGGTGGCTCCTTTGGCTTTGATGCGTTTCATAATGCCCTGGATGGAACTCTGGCGGAAGTTGTCCGAATTGACCTTCATCGTCAGGCGGAATACGCCGATGGTGACTTTCTTTTCACGCTGGCTGTTCCAATCGCTGCTGCCCGTATAGTATCCGGCTTTTTCCAGCACGCGGTCGGCGATGTAGTCCTTGCGGGTGCGGTTGCTCTCCACAATGGCCTGGATGAGGTTTTCGGGTACGTCTTTGTAGTTGGCCAGCAACTGTTTGGTGTCTTTGGGCAGGCAATAACCGCCGTAACCGAAGGAGGGGTTGTTGTAATCCTGCCCGATGCGCGGGTCGAGACAGATGCCCCGGATGATGGCTGCGGTGTCCAGCCCTTTGCTTTCCGCGTAGGTGTCGAGTTCGTTGAAGAAACTCACGCGCAGGGCCAGATAAGTGTTGGCGAACAGTTTGACGGCTTCCGCCTCGGTCGTGCCCATATAGAGCACATCGATGTCTTTTTTGAGCGCTCCTTCGCAAAGCAGTCCGGCGAACCATTCGGCCGAAGCACGCAGGTCGTCTTTGTCGTAGCCGACAATGATGCGGCTGGGATAGAGGTTGTCGTAGAGGGCTTTGCTCTCGCGCAGGAACTCGGGGGAGAAGAGGAATTTTCCTTCGGGGTACTGGGTGGACAAATGGGCGGTGTAGCCCACGGGAACGGTGGATTTAATCACCATCACGGCCTCGGGATTGACCTTCAGCACCAGCCGGACGACCTCTTCTACGTGCGAGGTGTCGAAATAGTTGCGCTGCGGGTCGTAGTTGGTCGGGGTGGTGATGATGACCCCGTCGGCATCCTTGTAGGCATCCGCTCCGTCTGTCGTAGCGCTCAAATGCAAATTTTTCTCGCGGAAGAAACTTTCTATATACTCATCCTGGAGGGGGGATATGCGCCGCTGAATCTTTTCCACTTTTTCGGGCACAATGTCCACCGCCGTCACTTCGTGATTGACAGACAGCAAGGTGGCCATTGACAAACCCACATATCCCGTACCGGCTACTGCAATTTTCATAGACACTATTTTTTGATAGGAGAAGGATAACTGCCTGAGAAATCCCAGACTGCAGCATCCCAACCGAGGCTTTGCGCCAATGAACAGAGACTTTGTCCCGACGAGGCGGCTTTGCCGTGATAGGGAGAAAACCATTTCGCGGAACCGGACGGCTGGGTCAGAGGATTGCTCGGAGAACTGTCGTTGTGATTAAAGAGTACATTCAGCGAGGCGTCGCTGTAGAAATCAAAAACCATAGAGGCGGAGCGCCAGCAGTTCTTAAGCGTGTTAGGACGGGACGAACAGCCGATCACGGCTCCGCCGCTGTAGTGGTTGGCGGGATTTTCTCCGCCGGAAGTGGTGGTCTTGACCGAAGGATTGAAAGCGATGCAATTTTCTACGGTCGTGCTGACATCGGTATCGAGACTGTCACCGGACCCTTGCCTTCCATAGGCGCGCCCGATGAGACCGCCCAGTGCGAAACACCCTTTCACATTTCCGTAAGCATAGCAACGTTTGACGGTCGTGTTACGCGGCGTGTCGCCGATGAGTCCGCCCACATAATTGCTGGTGCAGTTGATGTCCATGGTCGTTCCGCAATCTTCGACAATCAAGCCGCTGTCCGTGGCGCGGGAAACTATGCCGCCGACGACGGTCGTGCCGTTGATGGTACCGGAGGAGAAGCAGCGGCTGATCATCGCGCCGTCTCCGGTCGAGGTGTTGCATTGTCCGAGAATGCCGCCCACGACGCCGGCATAAGCGTTGATGGTGCCATTGTAGGAACAATCCGTGAGGATGATGGATGCGCTGCTATGTCCGGCTATACCGCCGATGTAACTGCTTCCCGAGCCTTTTGCGCTTACCTTGAGTTGGGAATTGACCGTGCATCCGGAGATGGTCCCGCTGCCATAGTAACCGACGATGCCTCCCACGACGTCATCCCGGGAAGTGATGTTCATTGTGCTCTGGCAATGGGTAATGTTCAATACGGTCGTGCATTGGCCTACGATGCCGCCGGCCGCCCTTCCGCTGTTGACGGTCATCGTACCGCTGGTGCTGCAATCAATGATGCTGACGCCTGCAAGCGCTTCGCCCAAAATCCCGCCGATGGGATGATAGGTGCTCTCGTAGGCCGTTGTGCCGGTGCGTTCGACCGTTCCGTTGAAAGAGCAGTTGACAAAGGTCCCGGCGCCGGAGCGGCCGGTCAGACCTCCCATAATCGTGTAGGCGGAGCAGGAGACTTTTCCCCGAACTACGTGCACGTTTTCCATTCGTCCCTGAAGGCTGCCGTCAATGTTGCCGCACCAGGCTGCAACGAGTCCGATGGGAGAAGTGTTCGTGGTTACGACTTGGGAATCCTCGACTATCAGATTCTTGACTTCGCCGTGGAGTACGCCGAACAGGCTGGCCCAGGAAGTGTGGGTACACTTGAAGTTGCTGATTTTATGGTTTTGACCGTCGAACATAATGCCGAAAGCCTTGTTCTCGCCGTTCAGCGGCGTCCAGGCCGTGTAGCCGGAAAGGTCGATGTCGGCATTCATCCGGAAATAAGTGAAGGTGTTTTCGGACAACTGATTGCGGATATTGTTGAAGTCGTCGGCGTTGAAGATGAGGTAAGGGTCCGATTCGCTGCCTTTCCCGGATAGTTCGCGCTGCCATTTTCCGGGCGAGGTATTCAAACGGATGATGTGGCTGTCGGCCAGCGTCTGCGTTGCCGGAAAGAAGGTGTTGGTGAAACTGTCTCCGGTTTTGGTCTTTGCTTTGATGGTGACGGCGTTGGATGCGTTCAGAGCAAGTCCTTCGCACGGAAGAAAGGCCGTGAAAGACTGACTGCTCAGGGTGCCGTTTGCCAGGGATAGCTCGAGCGTGGGCAACCCTGTTCCTTCAAAGCTGATGGTCGACAATTCTGTTGCCGTGGAGGGAAGGTTGAGCGTTACTTGGAGGCAGCCCATCTGCGAAAATGTGCCGCCGTGCTCGGCCGCCCATCCATAACTGAAACAGACATTCTCAAAGGAATTGACTCCTGTCAGCCGGGCTTTGTATCGAAGGTGGGAAAAGTCTCCGTCAGCGGCTTGTACATAGGCGCCCGCGGAAGGCGTGTCCGCCGGATAAACGATGTCGAAAGTCGTGCCGGAAGGTTTTTTGCCCCTGAACAGACCCGTAGCGCCGTTATAGGATACCAGGGTGAAGCGCTCGCCGCCCACGAGAATGGCATCCCCGTCGCTCCAGGCGACATTGAATCCGCCGCTTGTGTTTGCCGTGAGAGCGGCTTTGACATCAATGGCGTCAACGGTGGGCAGGGTAACCTGAATGGTGACTTCGACCGG
>CADAFY010000164.1 GCA_902787255.1 uncultured Bacteroidia bacterium | reverse complement strand
GTTGTTTGTCGGTGCCTACGTTGAAACGCTCCGCAACCAGCCCGTTGTGCTCCGAGTTGTACTGGATGAATTTCCGATAATTCTTTAAGGTTATCCGGTCCTTATCATCCGGGTAAAAGGGCCAGGACCTGTCGATAATCCGGTCGAAAGGCACTCTTGAAAATAAGCCCATAGGGCCGGCAAGGGCATAGCCGCCGTCGGGATGCATTTTGCGCCCTTCCCCTATGTGGCCGTAATGGTCCATATGGTAGTGGGTCACGACACAGTAGTCCAGGCGGTGATGTCCTTCGGGCAGGAAATGGAGGATGTAGTCGGCATAAACCTGCCAGGGCTCTTCCTCGTCGGACGGTCTGGCGGGAACGCTCTCATACTTAGACGGCTTATAGCCGAGCAGGTCGCCGGCATCCACGAGCAGGGTGGTGCCGTCCGGGTAAATGATGAACGTGCATTCCCCGCGCCCCGTGTTGACGGCGTGGATGTCCAGCAGGCCTTCCTGCCAATCCGGCAGGGTAGCTCCGACCTGCGCGACCGGAGGCTGCTGGACTGACAGAAATGCCGCAACCAATAAAAAAACTAAGGACATCACTCGCAGGTATAAGGACCGTTGATGGATTTTACTTTATATTTCTTGTCAGTGTCGTCAAGCATATAGACCCAGAACTTGTCGCCGTTTTCCGCAACACGGATGACGACGTGGCCGTTGAGGCCCTTGCAGGCGCCGTAGATGTCGGAGCGGGCCGTGATGATGCTCTGGTCTATGTTGGTGAAATACAGGTCTTGAGTTCCTGAATATTTCTGAATGATGCTTTGCTGTGGCTGTGTCGTCAGGGCATAGAAACTCTGCGTGACCACGACCTTGGGCTTGTAGGCCTCTGCCTCCACGTCGTAGGTGGCTTCGTTGGACATATGGTGGTGGGCCTTCATGGCTTCGATGTTCTTCCCTATGGATTTGGCGATTGCAGTGCAGGTGCTCTTCTCGTTCAGGTCGCCGCTGGTGAAATAGTCGAACTTGCCGTAACTCAGCAGGAAGGCGCAGGACAGGCCGTTTTCGTAGCGGGCGTGGGTGTCATATTCCTTTGCCCCGTCCCAGACCTTTCCGTTGACGGCATAACCAAAGACCTTGCACGAAGGGTATTTGGCGGCATCGTATTTCATTGCGAGCTGCTGGTCGGTGCCGATCTTGAACCGCTCGGCCGTGAGGCCCGAGGTCCTTGCCTGATAGTCCAGGAAGTTTGCAAACATACTCCTGGAATCGGGCGAGGCGTTTGCGTCGTCGTCTTCGCTGTTCGTCGCATAGTCGGGGTAAAGCCTGTCGATCGACTTGGCGAACTGTATGTCCTGATAGAGCCCCATAGGGCCGGCATAGCAGTAGCTTCCCGCGGTGTTGTTTATGCGCCCGGTGCCCAGGTAGGCCATATGGTCAATGTGGAAATGGGTCAGCACGAAGTAGTCGATCTTCGGGTGCCCGCTCGGAATAAAGTACTTGATATAAGAACCGTAGGTCTTGTAGGGGATGGACTCCGAAGTGGGACGTACCGGCACCCTGTTGGACTTCTTGTTCATATACAGGTCGCCTGCGTCCACGAGCATCGTGGTGCCGTCGGGCAGGATGAAGAAGGTGCATTCACCGCTTCCGGTATTGATGGCGTGGATATCCAGCACGCCTTCCTGCCAGTGCGGAAGCGGCTTCCCGACCTCCACCTCGAAAGCGCCTCGGGTGTCGGTCGGATTGTTGTTGTTCTTGCCTCCGTTGTCAGGGTCGATTTGGGGCTCGCAGGCGACGGCGGCCAGCAAGGTGAATATAATCAGTTTGTTTTTCATTGCAGTGTGGCTTTTATTCCATATATGAAGCACCGGGGTGCATTCCCTCCGGATGCTGAAGACGCAGCAATCTTGATCTGGGTCTCGGAGGTCGCTCCGGAAATGTAGAATTCGAACCTTGAAGTGGGTTTGTATATACTTGCGTTGTAGGAGGAACCAGCGGTCATCAGGTAATCGGTCCCGATGTTGTACTTCGTTCCGCTCAGACTGCCCAGGTCGCCGCTCTTTGCTTCCACCTTCACGCCGTTGGCGTCCTGGCCTTCGGTCTGACTGGCTTTGCCGCCGGTGAAACTTCCGGCCCCGAGTATGGTCACGGGGATGTCTGCCTTCGAGGTTGAGGAGTACCTGGCGATATCCAGGGTCAGGACTATGTTCTGCGTGCCGGAAATCTTTGAGAATTTGGGCGTTATCATATAATTGTCCTGCTGGCCGGTGTTGTTCATCTGGATGGCTCCGGGGCGCTCGTCGACATAGACGAATTCCCAGTCCTGGACGCCGCGGTTCTTGATATAGTCGTCGCACGCCCTGATATTCACCTTGAGCGTGGGATAGTCCCACATCTGCCCGATGCTTCCGGAAGAGGACCATTTCCCGCTGTTGTTGGTGCCCGGTTCAAGTCCGTCAAAAGATTCGGCGGTGCCGTTGTAGATGGTGCCCAGAAGGTAGTTGATAGCGTCGCCGCCGTAGGTGAAGAGGTCGAACTGCTCGTCAAAGATGAGAGTCGGGTCGTCATCCTTGACAAGTTCCAGATAGTAGGAGCCGTACTGCTTGTAGGTCTCATCGTAGGCCACTTTCACCTTGCCGGGGGCGTCCAAATTCAGCCATAGCTTGTTGCCGCCTTCAGAAATGGGCTGGAGAGCGCCAATGGCCTTGTCCACCTTATAGAAGCGGGTGTGCTGGGGCGTGAAATTATAGAAGGGCAGTGCTGAATTCATATTCTTGCAGGTGCCGAGGCCGCCGGCTCCGGAATAGGAAGTGAAGCCCAGTTCCTGCTCTTCGTTCTTGATGGTGATTTCTCCCACGGCGGGTGCGTCGATGGTAAGTTCCCACACGCCGGGCTGGCTCTCAGTGCAACTGCCGCAGTCCTCGCCGTTCAGGAAGACGTTTATCTTCTTGTTGGTGAACTCCTTGATTGTGGTCACTATGGGGTTGAGGGGCTTCCCGTTGATATTCACGTTGAAGGTGATTTCGCCAGCTCCGGACGGGGTGCCGTCAATGGGAATGACTATGGAATTATTGCCCGCAGTCAGGGTGAAATTGCCTCCGGAGACCGACAGGCCATCCGTGGCGCCGCTCATCGAACAGGCGATAGATATAGTTTCGGCACCTGTGGCATTCTTGTAGGGTATGGCGAGGAAGGCGTTGCTGGGCTGGTTCTGCTTCAGCAGGCCGGACATATACAGTTCGCCGAATTCGAAATTGGTCTTGTCCTGCCGGACCACTACGGGATAACGCTGCCCGCCGTGGACCAGGTAGAACGTCCCCTCCCTGGCTTCGCCCATATTGCCGGACACCTGGATGTAATATACCTGGTATTCGGAGCCGTTGCCCGAACCGCTGTCGGGATTGAGGCGCAGCCAGTCCAGGTCGCACTCCGAAGTCCATTCTCCGGAGCAGAGGAGATACTGGGAAATGTTCTGCTCGAAGCAGTCGCAGGATATGGCGTCGTATTCCCTTTGAAACACATCAACTTCTTTTTGGCATTCTGTGAGGAACAGGAGGCCCAGGCAGATTATTGAAAAAGTCTTTTTCATATTCGGTTGTGTTTTTTACCAACCATAATTCTGTCCAAGTCCCTCGTTGAGCGTGACGTCGGCGGAGGGGATGG
>CADAFY010000163.1 GCA_902787255.1 uncultured Bacteroidia bacterium | reverse complement strand
ATCATCCGGATCTTGACCGCCCGGCAGCAACACCAGGCGCACATTGAGGCCTTCCTGCAAAATGAGTTTGATGGCCTTGACCGCCGCCTTGATACCGGCTCCGTCACCATCGTACATCACGGTCACGGTACCGTTTTCGCCGGTAAAGCGTTTGATCATCTGCACCTGTCCGCTGGTCAGCGCGGTTCCGCAAGAGGCCACCGTATTGAGTATCCCCTTCTGGTGCATCGAAATCACATCCAGGTTACCTTCTACCAGAAAGCATTTTTTCTGCTTGGCAATCTCACTCTTCGCGAAATAAATGCCGAACAGGGCTTTTTCCTTTACATAGAGGGGCGTCGTCGGGGAATTGACATATTTGGCCTTATTCTCCGCGTGGAGGGTACGGCAACTGAACGCAATCACCCGCCCGCTGACGGAGTGGATGGGGAACACCACACGGTCGTGGAAACGGTCGTACACTTTTCCGTCTTCCAGTTTGACGAGTACGCCGCACTCGACCAGATATTCTTCCTTATGGCCTTTGGCCGCCGCGGCCCGAAGGAGGGCGAATCGGTCGGAAGGGCTCCAGCCCAGGCCGTAGCGACGGATGGTATCTTCTTCCAGCCCGCGGGACTTGAAATAAGCCAGGCCTATATCCCGTCCTTCTCCCTGCTTGAGTTGCTCTGCATAATAGTTCGCGGCAAACTCATTGGCAATCATCAGGCTTTCCGTGTGCTGGCGCTGCGCCAGTTCCTCCGCCGTTTCCTCTTTTTCCTTGACCTCGATATGATATTTCTTGCCGAGGTAACGCATCGCCTCGACGAAACTCATATTCTCGTGCTTCATCAGGAAACTGACGGCGGTTCCGCTTTCCCCGCAACCGAAACATTTGAAAATCCCCTTTGCGGGCGTAACGACGAACGAGGGGGTTTTCTCATTGTGGAAGGGACAACAAGCCATATAACTGGCCCCGCGACGGGTCAGGCTCACAAAATCGCCGATGACCTCCTCGATGCGGAGCGCATCCTGGATTTTGGTTATGGTTTCGGACGGAATCATTGTCAGTTGGCCACCTCACACAAAAATTTCAGGCGAATGAGACGGAGTTGGTCTTCGTCCAAATCGGGGAACGCTTCCATCGCCGCCTCGATATCATCCGAGTCGGACTCTTCCTTGAACCAGTCGCACACTTCCGCCACCGTATCTTCGTCAAAATTATCATCCACATAGTTGATGAGCCGGCGCAGCACCATTCCGCCGCGCAGAATGGTCTCCAACTCCGTAATCAATTCAGACATTTCCATTCCCTTGGCCTCGGCGATGTCCATCAGATCCACCCCCTTGTCCACAGACTGCACGATATACAGTCTCAAATCGGAGGATTTGGGCGGCGTCCTGACGCGGAACGAATCCGGACGTTCAATCTCATTTTCCTCCACATATTTGGCAATCAGTTTAACGAAAGGTTCTCCATATTTGCTCGCCTTGCCCGGTCCTACGCCGCTGCAATTCGCCGCCAGTTCCTGAAGGGTGACGGGGTACATAATGGACATATCTTCCAGCGAGGGGTCGGTGAAAAGAATCCACGGCTGCAAGCCCAGTTTGCGGGCCATATCCCGCCGTAAATCCTTGAGCATCGCCAGCAGCACTTGGTCGCCGCCACCGCCCGCTCCGTTCTGCGGCGGAACGGGGTCGTCGTCATCGTCCACCCCTTCCGCGAAGGTACGCTCCGCCGTCAGCCGGATGCTGTGAGGCTGTTCGAGGAAGGCCCGGCCCTCTTCCGTCAGAGACATCAGACCGTAAGTTTCTATATCCTTATATAAGAAATGATGAATCAACGCCTGGTGGATGATTTCTCCCCAGAACTTGACGCTGTGGTCCCGCCCCGCCCCGAACAATTCCAGGTTCTCGTGGTGGTAGGAATGCACCATCGCATTTTTGACGCCGGCGAGGATGTTCGCCAGATGTTCGGTCTTGAAATGCTCCTTCAGGGAAGCCACCAGTTCAAGGACCAGCGACATTTCTTCCTTGCCGTCGAAGGTCTGCTTGGGATGCAGGCAGTTGTCACAGTTGCCGCAGTTCTCTTCGGGATAATCTTCACCGAAATAGTTGAGCAGCAATTTCCGGCGGCAGCAGTTGGACTCCGCATAGGCCACCGTCTCCGCCAGGATATGACGTCCGATTTCCTGTTCGGCGACCGGCTTGCCCTGCATAAATTTCTCCAACTTGCGTATATCCTTATAACTATAAAAGGTAATGCAAGTGCCTTCCCGTCCGTCACGACCCGCCCGGCCCGTTTCCTGGTAGTAACCTTCCAGACTTTTAGGTATGTCGTAATGAATCACAAAGCGCACATCCGGCTTGTCGATGCCCATCCCGAAAGCGATGGTCGCCACAATGACATTGATCTCTTCGGACAGGAACTTATCCTGATTCTCCGCCCGGACCTTGGCATCCAGCCCTGCGTGATAGGGAGCCGCTTTGATGCCATTGATGACCAATTGCTGCGACAAAGACTCCACCTTGTTGCGGCTCAGGCAATAGATGATGCCGGATTTACCGGGATTCTGCTTGATATAACGGATGATTTCCCGCTCCGGGTCCGTCTTCTCACGGATTTCGTAGTACAGATTGGGGCGGTTGAAAGAAGACTTGAACACTGCGGCCTGCGTAATGCCCAGGTTACGCTGGATATCGCTCTGCACCTTGGGCGTGGCGGTAGCCGTCAGCGCAATGATGGGCGCGCGGCCGATATGGTCGATCATCTCGCGGATTTTGCGGTACTCCGGGCGGAAATCGTGCCCCCATTCGGAAATACAATGCGCTTCATCCACCGCATAGAAAGAAATCTTGATGCGGCTCAGCAACTCCGCCGTTTCCTCTTTGGCCAGCGACTCGGGAGCCACATAAAGCAGTTTGGTCTTCCCGGAAATCAGGTTTTCCTGAACTTGCATCGCCTGTGCCTTGTCCAAGGAAGAATTCAGAAAACAGGCAATCCCCTCCTGACCGTTGACAAAACCCCGGATGGCGTCCACCTGGTTCTTCATCAAAGCAATCAAGGGAGAAATGACAATCGCCGTGCCCTGCATCAAGAGAGCCGGCAGTTGGTAACACAAGGACTTGCCTCCGCCGGTAGGCATCAGCACAAAGGCATCTCCCCCCGCAAGAAGGTGACGGATAATTTTCTCCTGATCCCCCTTGAAGGCGTCGAAGCCGAAAACATTTTTCAGCGCGGCATAGATTCCCAAATCGTCCACGGTCTGTAAATTTGTACCGAAGATACAACATTTTTCGATATTCACAAAATGATTCTTTCAATTTTCTGAATTATTTGTACCTTTGTAGTCCTGAAATTGAACAAAAAGAATTAAAAATTTAATTTTATAAACGCATTATGAAAACAATCAAACTTATCGCTGCCTCCCTCGCAGCACTCGTGTTGTTCGCCTCCTGCGGCGGCAACAAAGACCCCAAAGTCGATGTAAAACTCCCCTCCTCTGCCAAGGTTGACTCCGTGAGTTACCTCATCGGTATCAATTTCGGTTACTTCATCAAAGCCAACGGTTTTGGCGACAAACTCAACTATGGCCAAATCAAAAAAGGCATGTTGGATTTCATCAACTCCGAATTGGATATGCGCGACGAGCACTTCAACGAGCAGTTCAAAATCAACCC
>CADAFY010000162.1 GCA_902787255.1 uncultured Bacteroidia bacterium | reverse complement strand
TGACGGATGATATGCTCGCAGATTTGCGCCCATTTTTTATAATCTTTGGGCGGATAAATCCCGTATTTCTTGCTCCCGTGTTCGATGCTCTGTCCCAATCGGAAGAAAATTTCTGCTCCGCAAAAGCGAGTCAACCCCAGATATTCATCCGTAAAGTGAAAATCATAGGAGTCGGGATTGTTGACATCTTTGGAAAAGTCAGGGAAAATAGCGCTGATGTCAACAGTATGATGGCCTCCGTAACCAACGTGCAGCGAAGCATCGTGCGGACGCATATATGGGATGCCGGCCGCCTTGAACCACTTTGCGGAACGGTTCGTCGCCGTGTTGGTTTGCCAGTCCTTTGTTGCAACGGGACCGTTGTTTGTCCCATTCAACGCGCGGATGGGCCCCGTCGTTTCAGCGGGAAATATTGAAACGGACAAGTCCTGCCCCCATACTCCGGGGGACATAAATAGCGTTGCGAACAACAGAAGGAATCGATTTTTCATCTTCATCATGATATGTTTACTGCCTTAGAAGCAGTAGCAAAGGTAAAAAATTATTTCTGTATATGTCCTGTTTGTTCGGTAAACGAATATTATTTTTCGTTTTTTGATTGACATTCAAGTGCGGATTCGTTACCTTTGTAAAATCAATCGCATAAGCTATCTATTGCAATATATGAAACGTCGTGAATTCCTGAAATCTTGCGGATTGCTGGTGGCAGCCGGCGGCACTTTGAGCCTGCCTTCCGCCAGCGCGGCAGAACCTTCATGACCGGGCTCAAACCTATCCGAGACCTTGCGCCCGACACGGACCATCCTATTACCGTCATTGTCATCGGATGCGGCAGCAGGGGATATGTCTATACCTCCTATGCCAAGAAATTCCCGCAAGGAATGAAGGTCGTTGGCGTAGCCGATGTGCAGGAATGGCGCAGGAATTACTTGGGAAACAAATACCAAGTTCCAGAAGAAATGCGCTTTGCCGATTTTCGGGATGTTTTCGCGTCCAAGAAGAAATTGGCGGATGCCGTTGTCATCGCGACGCCCGACAATCTGCATTATGCGCCGGCTATGATGGCTCTCAACTTGGGCTATGACATTCTTTTGGAGAAACCCGTGGCGCCCACGGAGAAAGAATGTAAGGATATCCGCGATCTGGCCATGAAAAAAGGATGCATCGTCGGCGTGTGTCACGTACTACGCTATGCACCTTATTTTATCGCCCTCAGAGAAGTGGCACAAAGCGGTATGATTGGCGACATCGTCAGCATCCAGCATATGGAGAGCATCCAATACGCCCACATGGCCCACTCGTATGTGCGCGGTAATTGGCACCGTTCCAAAGATACCACGCCCATCATCCTGGCCAAGTCCTGCCACGACCTGGATATTTTGCGGTGGATTATCAACAAACCCTGCAAGAGTATCGTGGCCGACGGTGACCTGTATTATTTCAAAAAAGAAAATGCGCCAGAAGGCGCTCCAGCCTATTGCACGGATGGTTGTCCGCACGCGGACACCTGTCCCTACAATGCCGTATCTATCTATTGTAAATGGAAAGAGCACCTGGGTGTTTTTGATCTTCGTGGCGACAAAAATCCCGATCACATCCTTGCCAAGTTGAAAGACCCCCACTACAACCGTTTCGCGCGTTGCGTTTTCCGGTGCGACAACGACCAGCCCGACCACTATGTCGCCGATATGGTCTTCGAGGACAATATTACGGCCTCTTTCTCGATGGATGCTTTTACATGCAGAGGTGGACGGCGTACCCGTGTTATGGGGACGAGAGGATATATTGACGGCGATGGAAAAGAATTTCACGTCTGGGATTTTCTGACGAGAACGGAAAGAATATGGAACCAGAAGGTAGCCGAGATTCCCGAATATGCCGACAGCGGCCACGGTGGCGGTGACCTCCGTCTGGTCCGCGATTTTGTGGAAGCCGTCGCCCATCAGGACCCGAGCCGTCTGTCCAGCGACATTGATGTCTCTATGGAATCCCATATGATGGGCTTCGCCGCTGAACGCTCCCGCCGCACCGGCAAGAAAGAAAAAATCAAATGATAAGTCAAATCCGCTATATGAGCCGTCGATTTGCGTTTTCTTTGTTGACTTTGCTCGCGTTGATGACCTCCTGCTCGCAGAAAGAAGAGGAGGCAAAGATTCCCACGCCTGTCTTTGACGAGAAACCGGAGTATGTGGACTTCTATTGGACGGCCTGGGCGCAGGCCAAGGACCACATCAAGGAGCAGCCCGGACTGGTGCAGCCCCGCTATATGGACGAGGGCTTTTGGGATGACGCCATCTGGATTTGGGACTCGGAGTTTATGGTCCTTTTCTGCAAGTATGCCCCGAAATTGTATCCCGGCATTGAAACGCTTGACAATTTCTACTATACCTTGCACGAGAACGTCGGCTCTCCTTTGAGCGTCTGGCATCCCGACAACCCGCCTTTCTTCGCCTGGGTAGAGAGTGATTATTATAAATTTACGGGCGATAAGGAGCATATAAAAACACTCCTCACCGAAACGCGTTTCTTGCAGCGGCATTTCGAGTTGTTCAACACGATGAACCACTCCACGAAGTTCCCGTTCAAAATCAGCAATGACGGCGTCCGTATCGAATACAAAGGCATCGGCTACAACTGGCAAAGATGGCAGAGCGGAATGGACAATACGCCGCGCGTAAGGGAAATGCCCCTGTTCTGGGTGGACGCCATCTCCCAGCAGGCGCTCTCGGCTCTCTATATCTCGCGCTTGGCCCGGGTAGCAGGGGACTCCGCCACGGAAGAAGAATATAAGGCAAAATACGAAGACCTGAAGGAAAAACTCAATACCTATTATTGGGACGAAGAGGACGGTTGCTACTATGACCTTCGTGAAGCAGACCTTTCCAGGACCCATATCCTGACGCCGGCGTCCTTCTGGCCGATGCTCGCGGAAGTTCCTTCCCAGGAGCAGGCGGAGCGAATGGTGCGTTTCGCATTGCAAGACAACAAAATAGGCGGGCCTCTTCCTTGGGCTTCCGTGGCGCGGGATGATGAAATGTTTACTCCGAACGGCGATTATTGGCGAGGGGCCATCTGGCTGCCTACGGCCTATATGGGCATCAAGGCATTGGAAAAATACGGCTTTTTCGCAGAGGCCAACCGTACCGCCCAAGCCACTCTGGAACATATGTGGCAGACCTATGTGCAATATGAGCCCCACACCATCTGGGAGTGTTACAGCCCCACGAAAGCGGAGCCTGCCAGCAAAAACATCAGCAACCAAAGGGTGATGGAAGTCAAGGGGGATTTCTGCGGCTGGTCGGCGCTCGGCCCCATCTCGCTCTTCATCGAGAATGTCCTGGGCTTCTATGTTGTGGACGCCCCCTCCGCCACCGTTCGCTGGAATCTGCACCAGAAGTGCCGGCATGGCATTCAAGATTTGACTTTCGGAAAGATTACCACCGATATTCTATACGCAAACGGCCAGGTGACGGTGTGCAGCAACAAGCCCTACACCCTGTATGTCAACGGCGAAAAACACGCCATCCGTAAGGGGGAGAACACTTTTGCCGCCCAGCCGGTCATTCCCGAAGCCGAACAACTTTAGAGCCACATCACCTATGACCTCACAAACCACTTCCAAACGTCTTTTGTCCCTCGATGCCCTTCGCGGTTTCGATATGTTTTTCATTATGGGCGGATCCATCCTGATTACTGCCATCTGCGGCCTTTTCCCCGAGGGGAAAGACTCTTGGCTAGCCTTGCAGATGGATCACGCAAAGTGGGACGGCTTTTATCACCACGACACTATCTTCCCCTTGTTTCTGTTCATCGCGGGCATTTCCTTCCCATTTTCCTATGCCAAGTCGCAATCGCTCGGTTTGAGTCGAGGTGAGCAATATGGGAAAATTCTCAGGCGCGTGCTGATTCTTATCTTACTCGGATGGGTCTATAATGGACTGTTCGAATGGAATTTTGACAAGATGCGCTATCTGAGCGTGCTGGGACGTATCGGTCTGGCTTGGGGTATCGCCGCGCTGATCCGGATGAATACGGGCCCCGTCGCCCGGGCCTTCATTTGCGTCTTCCTGCTGGTGGGCTACTGGCTGCTGATTCGTTTTGTCCCGGCTCCGGATATGCCCGACGCCGGCGTTTATTCCATGAAAGGCAATATTGTGGGATGGGTAGACCGTCAAATCGTTCCGGGGAGGCTCCATAACCGTGTTTTTGATCCGGAAGGCCTGCTGAGCACCCTTCCTGCGGTGGTGACCGCCCTGCTGGGGATGTTTACGGGGGATTTCATTCGCATGGATGAGCAGAAACGACTCTGCGGCATTCCCCATCAATAAAGCGCTTTGGTCCAGTTCCTTTGTACTGGTTGCTGGCGCTTATTCTCTCTCGCTGTTCGCTCTCTTCTATTGGATCATCGACGTGAAAGGCTGGCGCAAATGGGCCCATTGTTTTGAAATCATCGGACTGAACTCCATCACCATTTACCTTTTCCGACAATTTGTTTCCGTGAAATACACCAACGAATTCTTCCTGAAAGGCCTGTCGGAGCAACTGTCCCCCGAATGGGGCGCCGTCCTATTGGCCGCAGGCTATCTTGCCCTTTGCTGGCTTTTCCTCACTTTCCTCTATCGCCAAAAACTCTTCCTGAAGGTGTAAGGAAGGCTTAATCCCGTTTCTTTCGGTAGGCAGATGGGGACATTCCCGTGTGCTTTTTGAATATGCGGCTGAGGTTGGAGATGTCGACAAATCCCGACTTTTCAGCCGCTTCGCTGATGGGCAGGTCGGTTGAGTCCAAAAGCAAGCAAAGATGTTTGATGCGAAGTTTGGTCAGATAAGAAAGCGGGGTGTCAGGAGCCAAAGCTGCTTTGAAATTTTTTTCGATGGCACGTCTTGAGAGGGGAATGTTTGCGAGATAGTAATCGAGAGAATTCGGTTTGGTGTATTCCTCGTCCATTTTCTTGACAATCTGTGAGATGTACTGATCTGCAATGTTGAAAGGTTTGGTGGAGGAGCGTTCG
The DNA here is from genome assembly GCA_902787255.1 of uncultured Bacteroidia bacterium. Taxonomy (GTDB): domain Bacteria; phylum Bacteroidota; class Bacteroidia; order Bacteroidales; family UBA932; genus Cryptobacteroides. Next base: position 1,156 of record CADAFY010000162.1, on the reverse strand, counting down.
ACCAGTTCCAACGGTTCCAGCAAGATACGGGCAGGCCATATTCTTCCTTCCGAATGCATTTTCCATAAAACCTGTCCCAATTCATAGCCTTGTTTTTCAAAATTAGGGTTGATGGATGTCAGAGCAGGAGAATATAGGGTGCACAGAAACTCATCGTTGTCGACGCCGATAATGGCAATGTCGTCCGGGACATTGAGCCCGATTTCTTTGCACGTCTGAATCAGCGGTACGCCCAAGGCATCGTTGGCGACCATCATCGCGGTTGGCTTTTTGAGGCTTTCCAACCATTTTCGGACACTGTTCCAATCCTGGTGGTTCTTCTCGACCCGCAGGAAAGACCGGTGGTAATGCTCGTCGGGAAGCGCGTCAAAAAATCCTTTCATTCGTTCTTCCGACCAAAGAACGTTCTTATAGCCGAGGAAGGCGTAGGAGGTATAGTGTTGGCGAAGAAAGAACTGCGCCGCCATTTTCCCGAAATTTCGGTACTCTCCGATGAGCTTCGGGAGAGTAGGGTATATCTTTCCTGAAATCCAGATGACGACGGGGATTCCCAGTTTCTTGACCGCGTTCTGGTCGAATTTTTCCCAGCGCCCGAAAATCGCGTCCACCTTCATAGACTTTGCAAGTTCAATGATTTCTTCGGACTTGCGGCGATTGTTCGAACTGAAAATCGGAACTGGGTTGAAGACAAAGTCCCATCCTCCCAACTCATTGGCATAATTGAACAATCCTACCAACAAACGCCTGTCTGGCGTTCGCAAATAATCACAGAGTAAAAGTACTTTCATAGTGCAAAGATAATCTTTATTTCGCAAAATGAAGATTTATTTTCGCTTTTTGATAGATTTTCGACTGGGGATTCGTGTAACTTTGTGACGATGTGTACCTGTAATAAACATTAATAGTATAAATAGTAAATATAATATTTAATGTATATGAAAACAACCCTTTCAACTCCCCAAACTTATCAAGAGCCGCTTGTTCTGATCATCCCGATTGACAGTAGCAGCGCTCCGCTCTGCAACTCTGAAACCGGAGGACAAACCGAAGATTTTGAAATTTTTGACATTACCATTGATTAATTTAAACCTATCTGATATGAAACAGCACACCTTCTTGTTTTTGACGGTTGCTCTTAGCCTGACCGTCTTTTCCT
>CADAFY010000161.1 GCA_902787255.1 uncultured Bacteroidia bacterium | reverse complement strand
GCCCTCGCCCCGCTGATCGAGGCAGCCGCGGCCGTCAACTGGATGACGGGAAACATCATGATGTACCAGAATCATTTCTTCAGAAGGTACCGGGAGCGTGTAATCAAAGACACCAGCGTGTCAATCCAGGATACTATCGAACGCTTCTTCAGTAAAGAGTGGAGTTTCTTTGGGGTGAAGATCACGCAAGAGCTCGAGGACATCTTTCACTGTTTTGAGGGGCACTATGCCGATGACAGAGTAGATGTGCTTGTTTGTGCCGAGGAAGGCTATGCTTTTGGCTGCCAAAAAGAGGGCTTGTTCGTGATAAAGACGATAATAACTGACGAGATGCTCTCAGAAAGACAGCGTGCATTGTTCCCTCAATTGAGTGATAGCCACCGGGCCTTGAATAATCAGATATATTACTGAGGAAGCGTTCCTCTCCACGATCATTCGATTTAAAGTCAAAAAGTGGCAAGCAGATTGTTTCAATCTCTTGATGAGAGGGCAAAGATAGCTCTTGTTTGTAGGACGCACAACTCCAAGAAAGGCTTGTAAAAAAGCATTTGAGACCGTGTCCGTATCTTCCGAGGTAGAACATCAACCTACTGTCGTCTCAAATGCTCACTATATAAAAAGTCCTGGAGTATTTGCAAACCTCCGCACTACTCGCGGTATCCTCAAATATGCCAGGACTGTCACCCGTGGCCGCCGCCCCACGATCATCCGTACCAAAGGTACACGGCAGCAAGCATGTGATTTCTGCTCTTGATGACAATGCAAAGGTGGCTCTTGTTCGAAGGAAACACAAATCCATGCAAGGCTTGCACGTTTTTTATAATAGCAATCTTTGTGGCTTTCTTTGCTAATATCCAACAAAAGTAGATTATGGCTGCTTTCATGTTCAAGTATGAATCCGAAGGTTTCGGATGGGCAAGAGTCAAGATGTGCGCCGGTGCGCAGAGTATTGAGTTCCACGCATCCTATATCGGTAGAAACCCGATGGAGAGCATGCTTGAGGCACTCGTCTGGATGAAGTTTGAAGATGATGACAGCCGTTTCTATATGTCATCGGAACCTGGAGAACTTCGGGTCACGATGGAGAAAGATGGTGATGACGTACACATCCAAGTTGATGAATGCGATCAATTCGTCTCTGATTATCACCAAATAAAAGAAGGGCAATGGGCAAAAAAAATGGAAACAACTGTTCTTTTCGACCGACTTATTGAAGTTGTTATCAAAGAAGCGGAGCGGAACCTTCTACTGCACGGTATGGTCGGTTTTTCCGAAGATTGGTGTGGCCATATGGATGTATTCCCGATGTCGGCGTATCTGAGACTGAAAGGTGTGGATTTCACAGTCGAGGTAGGAGCCCAGAAAAGGAGCTCTCTTACTTTAGAACTGACAATTCTCCAAGATTTATTGAGATGATAAAAGTAAGCACTTGCATCCGTAGTACCGGGAGACGAATCTCCTTTCAAAGCCACCGCCGACGCAAGTGCTTACGAGCAATACGGCATTCCGGGAGGGCGGCCCAATCCTCCATAAAGGCATACGAGTTGATAGCCAATCACTGCACTGGCCTAAAACCAGCCGCCTGTACTATTCAATCCGGATCTGGCAGCGGCCTTTCTGCTCGTCGGAATGCCTTTGCTTCGATCTGCAGCACTTCTGGACAGGGCCCAATTCCCGTCTATATCTGCAGGCCAAAATATTTCAAACAAATCAAACGGTGAGTATTCCAGTGATCCTCCGAGTGCGATCCTCACCGTTGTGCCACAGTATCCTCCGCAGGCACTCTTTCAACTGGAAGCCGACCTTTGATACCCGAATGGCGATGGCAAAAATAAATCACCATATCACGCCGGGCAAATCCATGCAAGCCTTGCCCGGATTTGGCTGGCAGGTAGCGTCCCCGTAGATTTGCCTTGAATTCGCTACGCTATGCAAACAGAAAGATATATCGCTGCGGCGGACCTGGGATCGTCCAAGGTCGCACTGTGTGTCGCCAAGATCGACGGGGAGGAGACCAATGTAATTTATTACAAGGAGGAGCCGTCCGACGGGGTGCAATACAGCCGCGTCGTTCATCCGCGGCGGGTGGCCGTGCCGCTGCAGAAGCTGGTCCAGGATGCCGAGGCGGAACTGAACATCAAGATCCGGCAACTGGTGGTGGGGCTCCCCCGCTATGAACTGCGGCAGGTCGTGGCTACGGCCCGGGTGGACCGGAGCGATCCGGAGTCCTTGATTACCCGGGAGGAGGTGAATTCTCTCAAGGCGAGCGCCGTGGAGACGTATCCGATGGAGGATGCCGTCCGGGAGGAGATTTATGGTGCCGTAGCGCAGTCTTTCTCGGCTGACGAGGACTTTGCCGGCGTGAGCGAGATGGACATCGTGGGCGTGACGGCCGACAAGATCGACGGGAACTTCAAGCTCTACATCGGCGCCCGCAAGCCGGTCAGCAACCTGGACATCATGTTCAACGGGATGGGCCTTGCCATCGCCCGGAAGATATTCGCGCCGGATGCAGTGGCCAGCGCCGCGCTCACGGAAACGGAGCGTATCAACGGCGTCGCACTTGTCGAGATCGGTGCCGGGGTGACCTCGCTCTCCATCTATCGGGGAAAGGTCCTCCGGCATTTCTCTTCCATTCCCTTTGGTGGCTGGTCGATTACCAACGACATCGCGCTGGAATGCGGTTTTGACGAGCGTCTGGCGGAGAATATTAAGTTGGCCTTCGGGGCCTGTATGCAGACTAAACTGCAGTCGCTCAGTGACAAGATTCTGCAGATTAACGACGAGGAGACCGGTTCCTATGAGCAGCTGACCATTAACCATCTATCTGAGATCATTACCGCCAGGTCGAAGGAGATCATCGAGGCGATCCTCTACAACTTGCAGGATAGTGGATATGCCGACAACATCCGCAGCGGCATCGTGCTTACCGGCGGCGGAGCCAACCTCATCAACTTCTCGCTGTTGCTGCGGGATATGTCCGGATACAAGGTCCGGATCGGATTCCCACGCCGTCAGGCCTTCAGCGCGTTTGGCTGCTCGGACATCTTCGAGACGGGTGCCGGGACGGCCGTGGGAATGGTTCTGGAGGCTCGTCGCGATGTCCGGCTGAACTGCGCCGAGGATCAGGGAATGCCCGCCGAAGAGGATGCACAGGCTGTAGAAACGGCGCCTTCCGAACTCTTCCCGCCGACGGGTGGTGGCGTAATCGTCCCTCCCGCTGGTGGTATAAAGACGCAGCCGGAAGGAAACATCGTTACCTGGCTTGGACGGACGTCAAAGAAAGCCGAGGCAGCTGCCAAGAAAGCGTTTGAAAAGACGCTTGGAAACTTGTTTGACGATATGAATTAATAAAGCCTGCCGTTTTTTAGGCGGCAGGCTTGACAGTGTTTCTAGACCGGGATTGCACCGGGCACTGTCAGAGTATTCCTGGTGAGTTTTGACAAAAATGGGAAAACCGGACACCAAGTTCAAATCTAAGCAAGGCTTGCATGTTATTGGCATTGTATCGTATTAGTCGTATCTTCGCTAGAGAATTCAATCACTGAGTCAATTATGAGTACGTGGAGAGAAAATACCACCGAGGCAAAGCTGGACGAATTATTCAGCAGCATCGAGTCGTACCGGAATGGGACAGAGTTCAAAAGACTCATGAAATTCTGTGCGGAGTTCCACATGGTGGGA
>CADAFY010000160.1 GCA_902787255.1 uncultured Bacteroidia bacterium | reverse complement strand
TTATCTTGTCAAGGTTGAAATCCACGATAATGGGCAGGTGATCGGAAGGACGCTTGAAATTGTCCCTGACCCCGGAAGACTTCGGCTTGGAATAGGCGTCCGGCTGCAAAACCACCTTTTTGATGGACTTGAGCAGGGCCTCGCTCACATAGATATAGTCGATACGCTTCTTGTTGCTGTGGCTGGGACAGAAAGTCTCCGGAAACTTCTCGGCAACGACATCGTAGAGCCAGGGGGTCTGTTCTTCGATGTAGTTGTGGGTCAGGAAACTCTGGCTGGCCGGAGACCATTTGTAGTGAAAATTGTCCTTGCGGGAGCAGGCGTTGAAGTCTCCCATCAGCATCCAAAGTTCCTTTTCCGGATGTTCGACGGTCCGGATTGAATGGTTGAAAATCCACTGCATTTCCATCCGCCGGTATTTTTCGCCTCCGTAATTACGGGAAGATTCCTCTTTTTGGTCATTCGGGATAAAACGCCAATAGCCATAGGGTTGAAGATGAACGGTAAGGATATTGATTTTCTTGCCCTCCACATTCAGACGCGCCCATCCGGCACCGTGCATCACCACGGAATCCGGCTGCCCGCCCACGAATGCCCCCAGGGAATCAATGGGGTATTTGGAGGTAATCACCTGCGGGAAAGGGTCACGCATTCCGCCGACGAATACATATTCGTGGCCATAACGCCGGGCCAGTTCCGGCCAGCCTGCGGGCAGGTAACGCTGCTCCTTGGAAAGGTGCTCTTCGGAATCGGTGGCGCACAGGGTGGCGGCTTCCGTCCAGACGCAGACATCCGGGTCCTTGCTCACAATCCAGTTGACGAAACGCTCATAATTGTCGCTCTGTCCGTCCCACATCCCCATCTGGATATTCCAATAGAGCAGACGGAAATTTTTCTGCGCCTTTTTCCCCGCCTGCAGCGGCCAGGCGGCGAACAATAGCAAGAGAAAAATCGGTAGAAATCTTTTCATATTCATAGCTGCGTCGGTTTTTAGAATTGCATATCCACCAGCAGGGGCAGGTGGTCGGAGGGTTTGTAGAAATTCGGGAATACGGTAGAGGCCGGCTCCGTATCGCTTTCCAGCAAGACGGCGGCATCGACCACCCGTCCATAAGCGGTCGCATCCATATAAACATAGTCGATACGGCGCTTGCCCGCGTTGGTGTACAGGAAACAACCTGGATAACGGCTGCCGAACACATCTTTCAGCGAAGTGTTGCCGGAGATATAATCGGACACCAGATAACCTTCGTCCTTGGTATAGAACGGCGCATCCTGGCGGGAAGTCGCATTATAGTCGCCCAGCAGAATCCAGCCGCTGATGCCCAGGGAAGGATTCAGCACGCTGTTCGAGAGGATATAGGCCATCTCGTCCCGCCGCTCCGTCTCCCGGCTCGTGCCGTCTGATTCGTTGGGGCGCAGGTGCAACGCCAACGGATAGACATTCCCCCGGGGCGTTTCCACCCGATAGATACCTGCGCCGTGCTTGAGCGACGAACCGCCGAGTTGCTGCAGGAGCGTGACGGGATAGCGGGAAGTCACCACCTGCGGAAAATCATCATTGCGGGATACTTTGTGGTAATTGTGCCCGTAACGGGCCGCCAAATCGCCCCAATGGGCGGGCAGATAGCGGTCCGTATCCCACTTGACATCCGAATCCGTTTTCAATCGGGACTCCGCTTCGCAGAACACGCAGATGTCGGGATTGTATTTCTGGATAAAAGCCACGAAATGCTCGTAATCATTGCCCTGATCGCCCCACATACCATTCTGGATATTCCAGTAAAGCAGCCGGATTCCGCCCCGGGCATCCCAGGAGCCCGGAACCACCCGTACCTCCACTTCATCCAGATAGAATCCGTGCGCCCCCTCGTCGGAAGACAGGGCCAGCCACTGGAGCATCGTCAGGTCGGTACAGTTGTCTATCTTCACCCGGATATCCCGCCATTGTCCTTTGCCCAGCAGCGCGGAGGTAAAGCGTAAGGTATCGTTGGCCCCCTTCTGGGAAAGACAATCCTGCGGACCCCGCACGCCGTCCATCCACCACTCGGTCATAATGCTTTCACTCCCCTGCACCAAGAAGGCAACATCATCCCGGAGGGAAGCATCCAGACAGAGCCTGAACTTGACTTCCAGATTCTTGAGGGTGCGGAAACCGTATTGGCTCAAGGGATAGAGGGAAAACCAGCCCCGGTTGCCGTCGCCGGTACCTATTGAAATATAACCCGGATATTCCCGGCAGCGGAGCATCCACCGGTGGTCGGTGAAGCCCCGGCTCCGCACATAGGAATCTGTCATCTGGTGCTGCTCCCGTACAGGGTCTAGCTGCCGCGAGACAAAGCCCGAGCCGGGCGTATTGGCAGGGACCTCCGTAAGGGCATATTCATACCCCGTCAAGGTATTGGAGCCGTCCAACGTAGGCACAGCGGCGGAAGAGGCCAGCCCGGCTGCCCCGGCGACCACATCACCGCCCCATACGCAGCGGTCGAAGCCCTCGAAAAAGAGCAGGTTTTGGTCGGGCGTGAGCGCCAAATCTTTGCGCAAGACATCGCCCGGCTCCAGCGAAATGTCTCCGAGCGAAACCGTCGCCATCCGGTGCTCGGCATCACAGACGCGCAAAGAAAGCGCCTTGAGGTCGTGCCCCATCACGAAAAGTGGATAATGCCCTGCATCCCCGGACTCCGTGCAATTGAGCACCAGCGCATTGCCATTCTCTTCAAAAGACCAGGAACGGGTCGTACGACTCCAGGAAGCCGTTCCGCAAAGCGGAGAGGGACGGAAGTCCAGAAAGCCGCCGAGTTCAGGAGCGTATTCCGCCATCAGGGGAAGGTCCGTCAAATCGGACTGTTTGTGCAGAAACTGCACCGACGGGATGGAAACAGCCGCCGTCGGACCGCCGGGATACCAGCGGGATGAGCCTTCTGCCACCAACTCCGCACTGTAAACATTGAACGAAGATTCCCGGGCATCGGCATACCAAGCCTTGCGGGAAGGATTGTATTGGGGCTCATATTCCACCCCATTGATGATGACGGTACGGGAACTCAAATCCAGCGCATATGACTCATCCATCTGCTCCAGCGCATCGATGCGAAGATAGAAGCGTTTCATCCCGTCGGCCAGCGCCGGTTCATCGGGATCCGTCTCGCCGCCGGCGGCGCTTTCCCCGCCCTTTTCTTTCGAGCATCCGACCGCCATCGCCAGCAGCAGGCATAACCCACAAAAAAGACCTTTCCCCGTCAGGAAAAATTTTTGAGAACAAATAGGAATGGGCCGCAACATCATCTTTCAATTTTTAGGGTTTCTGCAAGGCAAAATTACATCCCACGGGGCGAATAAGCAATACGCCCTATAAATAATTAAAATAGATTAAAGACAATATAAAGAAGAAATCAGGCATATAACATCATAGAACGGCATTTTTCCCAATCGGAGCGCATTGAAAAATTCAAAAAAATTTATACCTTTGCACTATGAAAAAATTTGAATTTTTACTGCTTTCCCTCCTTTTTTTCTGCGGATGCACCCGCTCGGACGAACTGGAAAAACTGGACAGGATCCTGACCGACGCCCCCGAATACGAACGGGTTTTCCACCGGCAAACCGACAGCCTGGCGAGTCTGCTCGAACATGCGGAAAGCGACTCCGTCCGCTTCCGCATCGCCTGGAAAATCAGCGACCGCTACAAGGTGTACAACATCGACACCTGCCTGATGTATGTCCGCCTGATGATGGACAACGCCCACAGCGAAAAGGAACACATCATCGCCCGCAGCGCCCTGGTCTATGCGCTGGTCTGCACGGGGAAAGACCAGGAGGCGCTGGAGGTTTTCCACAGCATCCCGACAGATTTTCCCTTCGACGAGGACACTAGGATTTACTACGAAGGGGGCGTCCATCTGTTCTGGACGATGGCGGAACTGCACCCGGAAATCAAGGACTCCTGCTGGAAGATACGCCAGCAAATCCGCCAGGAACTGCTTCAGCACGACTCCACATCCTACTTCGGAAAGACCTATTTGCTGCACCAGAAGAACACCCGGAAGAAATACGACGAGTATGAGAGCATCGCCCGGTCCATTCTGGCCGCAGACGGCGTTCCCTTGCGCTACAAGGCCATCACGGAAGACAATTTGGGACTGTTGATGAGAAAAACAGACCGCGAAGACGAGGCCATCAAGCATTTTACCCGGGCGGCCATCCTCGACCTGACGACGGCTACCAAAGAATACAACTCCCTGTACCACCTGGCGAAATTGCTCTACAAAAGAGGCGACAACGAACGGGCCTGCCGCTATATGATACGGACGATGAATGACGCCATTTTCTGCAACTACAAATCCCACTACAAACGAAGCGCGGATGCCGCCCGGGTGATTCACCAGGCCTTCATCCAGGAGTCCGACTCCAAAAACCGGCGGCTATGGGAACTTATCTTCGTGCTGATTCTGCTGTTGGTGGCCACCACCCTGCTGCTGGTCGTCCGCCATATCTATGCCGGACGGGAACGGATTGCCAGCGAAAAACTCCGCGTCACCAATGAAAAACTGAAAGTAGCCAATGTCCAGTTGAAAGACGGCAATGCCATCCGGGACAACGTCCTCTCCCAATACATGGAAAAGTCCGCCTATTATATTAAAAAGGTAGATGAAGTAAAAAGTACAATGCGACGGACCTGGCGCAAAGAAGGACAGGATGCACTGCTGAAAATGCTGCGTTCCCCTGCCTATTCCGACACGGAATTCAAGAACTATTTCCAGGAATTTGACGAAGGCATCCTCCGTATGTTTCCCCATTTTGTAGAGGACGTAAACCACCTGACGGCTCCGGAGCACGCTTTTTCCTTGGACAAAAACGGCTCTTTCAGCACGGAACTACGGGTGCTGGCCCTCATCCGGCTCGGCATCACGGACAGTTCGCAGATTGCCAATGCGCTCAACATTTCCATCGGCACCACCTATGTGTACCGCTACCGTATGCGCCACAACGCCGTCTGCCCGCCCGATGAATTTGAAAATCGTATCCGCGAAATCGGACTTTATGATTAAATTTGTCGTATGAAAAAGATACTGCTATTGTTGCTGTTGGCGCTTCCCTTCGTTTTGCAGGCGCAAGAGCCCACCGCGCCAGTTGAAAAGAACGACACGGTTCGTATTCTGGGCGTAGGAAACAGTTGGACCCGCGATTCCATGCGGCAACTCTGGGCCATCGCACACAGCGCGGGCCGAAATGTCATTGTCGGGCACGCCTATCTGGGCGGAAGCCGCCTCGAAGACCAGTTCCTGGGACTGGACGACACCAGCTACTGCTACACACACGCCAAACAGTCGCAAAAAGTCCATTCCACCTATCAGTACTGGAAATACAAGGACGGTCCCGCTCCCATCAAGGAACCGGCCCACGGCTATCAAAACGGACTGGCCGGCATCGGCGTAACCCTGGAGCGCGTCGTCTCTGACGAGCCGTGGGACTGGATCATCTTTCAGCCGGAAGCCACTTTCGGAGGGGATTACCCCCGTCATATGGGGCAAACAGACAACGGCTACGACCTGCGTCTTTTTAAAGAACGCATCCTGCAAATGCTCCCCGCCGGCACCCATCCCCGCATCGGCCTGATGGTTCCTTTCGCCTATCCGCAAGGCAACACAGACTACCGAAAAGCCTTCCTGCACTATTACAACAACGACGAGACGCCCAAAAACCAAGCCGCTTGGGATGTACTATACAAGTTGCAGTATCAACGGATTCAAGCGGTCGCTCGTCCTGTCGCCACCTACATCGGTGCCGATGCCATCGTCAATGTGGGAGCCGCCATTGAAGCCGCACGGGAAGATTCAGCACTCTCGAAGGCTGGCTACCTGCTGCAACGAGCCCAGAACAACACCCATCTGGCCGAGGGCCTGCCGATGTACATCGCTTCCCTTTGCTACGCATACACCTTACTGGGACTGCAGCCCGACGACATCCCGTTCTACCCCGCAGACGCCTCCTACACCGTCAGCGGCGACCGGGGAGAAACCCTCAAAAATGATTTTATCCTCACCGAAGCCCTGGCCCGGAAAGCCCGCGAGCTCACCTGGGAAGCGATTCGGGAATAAACAGGACCCTATTCAAAAATATCCAGGTCAGGGTTGTAGATGGGGCTGGACATCCCGAAGAAGCGCATCACGGAGTGGAAGATGTGGTGCTGGCCGACTTTGTCGAGGGGCTTGACCTTGAGCGCCGGAACGGCGTCCGAGGCCGGAGAAGCGGTCAGCGGGGAGACGGTCTGCGCCGTTGATTCCGAGGTCCAGACGAGGAAGGGAATCTCGATTTGCTCTTTCGGGGCCATGGAAATGGGCACGCCGTGCATATAGAGGCCGTTCTCGCCCAGCGACTCGCCGTGGTCGGACAGATAAATGAGTGCGGAACGGCGTTCCGGAATATCGCGCAATACGGAAATCACCTGATGCATCAGCCAGTCGGTATAGACAATGCTGTT
>CADAFY010000159.1 GCA_902787255.1 uncultured Bacteroidia bacterium | reverse complement strand
GACGCAGATGCCGAGAGTTATATCCGCATTTTCACGATGCTGTCCCGCGAGGAAATCGAGGGCGCCATCGAAGCCCACCGCCAGGATCCGGGCCGCCGCGAATTGCAGAAACTGCTGGCCCGCGAAGTGACCATTATGGTACACGGGGAAAAAGAATATGAGAACGCCGTGGCCGCCTCCGGACTGTTGTTCGGAAAAGGTTCGGCCGAAGTGCTCCAATCGTTGGACGAGAAGACCTTCCTCTCTGTTTTCGCCGGGGTTCCCACCTACGAGATTTCCGCCGAAGAACTTCCGATGGGCGTGATGGACCTGTTGGCCGTCAAGACCGACATCCTGCCTTCCAAGAGCGAGGCCCGCAAACTCATCCAGAGCGGCGGCATCAGCATCAACAAAGAGAAAGTGACGGATTTCAACGCCAGTATCGACGCTTCGAAACTGCTCGACGGCAAATATCTCTGGATTCAGAAGGGTAAGAAAAACAACTACATCCTCAAGACAATCTGACCGATATGGAAGAAAAAGAGAGCACACGGCAACTGAAAGTGGCCCGCGAGATTGAAAAAGTCCTTTCCGAGGCGATTCGCGTCAAAGGAATGGCCTTCTTCGGCGGCGCGCTGGTGAGCGTCAGCGGCGTCAAGATTTCGCCCGACCTGTCCGTGGCACGGGTTTACCTGAGCGTTTATCCTTCCGACAAGACGGAAGCGGTGATGGCGACCATCGCGGAAAACGCACGCGCCCTCCGGGGAGAATTAGGGCATAAGATGGGCAAGCAACTGCGGATTATTCCGGAACTGAATTTCTTTGTCGACAATTCTTTGGATTACGTCGAGCACCTGGACGAACTGCTCAAGAAATGAAACTCCCCCTCCTGTTTGCGTTCAGATACCTTTTTGCGCGCAAGTCCCATAATGTCATCAATATCATTTCGGGCATCAGTGTGGCCGGAATGGCGATCGGGACGGCTGCGTTAATTGTGATTCTGTCCGTTTACAACGGGTTTGACGCGCTGGTGCGCAGTTCGATGAGCACCCTGGACCCGGATTTCCTGATTACCCCGGCATCCGGAAAGGTGTTTGTCCCGGAAGAACATCGGGAGGCCTTCGACCAATTATACGAGATGCCCGAAATCGCCACGATGTGCACGGTGCTGGAAGAGAGCGTTTTCGTCAGTTACGACAAGCGGCAGGCGACGGCCCGGGCCAAGGGCGTGGATGAGGTTTACGAACAGGAAACCTTGCTCCGGGAGCATATCCGCAGCGGTCAGTTCCGCCTGCACCGGGGCGATATTCCGGAAGTGTGCGTCGGAGCGGCGCTGGCCTGGCAGTTGGGCCTGAATCCCCGCTTTGTCACCCCGTTGGAAATCTGGTATCCCTCGCGCACCCGCACCATTTCCCTCGTCAATCCGACCGGGGCCTTGAACTGCGCGAAAGTCTATCCCACAGGCATATTTTCCATCAACAGCGATGTGGATGCGCAATATGTCATCCTGCCCATCGAGAAGATGCGGGAGCTGCTGGAATATGAAAATGAGGTCTCCGGGGTGGAAATACGGCTGGCGGAGGCGGTGGAAGGTTCGGGAGCCGCGGAAGGCTCGAAGACCGCGGGCGGCAGGGCTATCGGCAAAGTTGATGCCCGCAAGGTCGGTGAACGCATCGCGACCATTATGGGCGACGAATTCATCGTCAAAGACCGCTACCAGCAGAATGAAAGCGTCTATAAGATGATGACCTACGAGAAACTGGTCATCTGGATGATACTGCTGTTTGTCGTGCTGATTATCGCCTTCAATATTTTCGGCAGCCTGTCGATGCTCATCATCGAGAAAAAGGACGACATCACTACAATGCGCAACCTGGGAATGCCGGAACGGATGATACGGCGCGTCTTTGTGCTGGAAGGCTGGTTCATTTCGCTGCTGGGCCTGGGCATCGGTCTGATTTTGGGACTGGCCGTCGCCTACTGGCAGCAGCAGACCGGTTTTATCAAAATGCCGGGCAACTTCCTGATCGAGTCTTACCCCGTTGTCATCCAATCCCTCGACATCTGGGTCACCGCCCTCAGCGTCGCCCTCGTCGGCTGGCTCATCGCCCTCATCCCCGCCCGACGCATCGGAAGGGAATAATCCCCGGTTCAGCGGACCGTCAGTGGAATATCCTTGTATTCCAATGTTTTGGAACCGACCGGCAGACGAAGCAGCATTTGCAGGTCCATCGAGAGTTTGAAGGTATAGCGCTCCCCTTCCGCTTTGTCACGCAGCAGATTCAGCAACAGACAGGGATTGAATTCCGCCGACTGACGCAGCGTCACCGGAATGTAATATTGACGGCGCCCGGGTTTGATGTCCAGGTCATACTTGGATGCAAAATCGAAGGCCTGGCGGTCGTCCACCTTGACCGATGCGTCCAGATGCATCTCGGGAAGCAACTGGGCCATATTCGTACACTCCAGGTCCATTTCCAGCAAAGCCGAAGCGTCGTTTTGCCCGTCCAGGTCCAGAAAGACGAGGTCGAAACCGTGCAGGGTGCCGCCCAGGGTCATCCCGAGCATTTTGTATTCGAAGGAAAGACCGGCCAGGACCGCCTTGAGGCGTTCGGTCTCCAGATAATCATCCAGGGACATCGTCTTGTGGATGACGGCGCCCAGCGCCCCGCCGCGCAGAGCCACCCGGGCCGAAAAATCCAGGGTGAGTTCGGGCCGGTTGCGGGAACGGAGGACATTCAGGACGGAAAACACGTTGGCGCCTTCCGCAAGGGCCACCTGCACTTCCGTCAGATAGGTTTCGCGTGCCTTGCGGGAAATGATGAGCGTTCCCGGGGAGGTAATCTCGAAACAAGGCTGTCCGTCCACCAGCAGATGAGCGTGAAGTTGGGACAGTTCAAAGGCGAGGGACATCGGGTTGTTGAAATCCAGCCTCACCCCCATTTTGGCCGAACGGGGGCCGGTCTCCCGTACGTCAAGCACGGTGAAATTTTTGAGCGAATCCGCCACCCAGGCATACGCCGCAGGCGTTTTTTCCTGCTGCGCGCCGTCGGTCTGCGTTTTGGACGCCCCGCAGGCGCACAGGGTCCAGACTGTGACGGCGCAGGCCATCACCCGTAAGATTTTTTGATGAATCATATCCTTATCTCCCGATGTAAAAGAAATCTCGATAAAAAGAAAAAGGATGGTTTCAGCCATCCTTCCCGGTAGTGGGTAGGAGAATCGAACTCCTATTACAAGATTGAGAATCTTGGGTACTAACCGTTATACGAACCCACCATTTGTTTTGGGACTGCAAAGATAAGAAGCCCTTCGCGATTTTGCAAATTTTTTTGAAAGAATCTTAACAAGCAAATAAATTTGCTTTTCTCTCGGCTTGCGCGTATCTTTGTAGAATAGAAATGGGATTTGCCCCCCTAAAAGAGTATATCATGACGAAAAAATCGATTAGATTGGCCCTGATTTCATTCACCGCCATCGCCGTTCTCGCCTGCGGGAAAGCGTTGCCGACGAATCCGGAACAGGCCTGCGATGAAGCAACGATGGAAACAAATGTAAAAAATTCATCAGAAGCACCGGCCGAAGAGGACATCATCGTTCCGGCAGAGCAGTCCAAATTTTACCTGGAAGCCACCGAAGACCTGAACGGGAAAATCAACCCGAAGACAGCCGGTCTGGTAGTTCTGCTGCAGGACAGCAAATATTATGCGGTCGGAGAACGCATCCTGTCGGTGA
>CADAFY010000158.1 GCA_902787255.1 uncultured Bacteroidia bacterium | reverse complement strand
CAAAGACTGATAGAGCTTTATATACAGAAGTGGGTTTTGGTATTTATCAAGACTATTTTAAGCTTTTGCAGAAGAACAACCAAGATGTTAAATCTGTTTTGGTGACTCTTCTTACCGTATTGAATAACCTTAGCGCATCGGGAGCGTCGATTAAGCAAGGGACACTATTGAATAGTCCTTATTATAAGGACAAGTGTTTCACTCCCGTATATGTCAAAACCATATCACTGGGTACTGATCTCTATTCCCTTACGCAGCCTCAATTTGTTGCATTTTGGGGCATGTGCTATTTCTTCTCAAAAA
This sequence comes from uncultured Bacteroidia bacterium, assembly GCA_902787255.1. GTDB lineage: Bacteria > Bacteroidota > Bacteroidia > Bacteroidales > UBA932 > Cryptobacteroides. Next base: position 3,455 of record CADAFY010000158.1, on the reverse strand, counting down.
CGTCAGACACAACCAATTTGTGGAAATGGATGCGAATCGTTTGGAACATTTGCGACTTTAATGAGGAAATAAGAAGCAAACAGGCCGTCATTTCCTGTATTCGCGATTTGGCTTTATGTGTGCCTGATCCGACCGAGCCATATTTGTCTCTTAAAAGCCTTAAAGCGCAAGATTCTGCATTCAATTCTTTTGACTGGAATACTGCAGTAGGGCAGCATGTTAGAGAAGAAATAGAGAAAGTAACCAAAATGGCAGAAGGTCAATACAATGGTACTATCAGTCCGTTTGCAGGAAAAACCTGGGAAGATGTGATTTGTTCAGTAGAAAAGCATGAATACCTATGTGGAACCATAAGATGCTTGTTGCTAAATGGGGCCGGGGCTTATGAATGGAGTCAGTTTGATCAGAAATATAAGCATTTGCTGGAGTACAACGATTTGGGATACATCGCGGCCAGGAATTACCTAATATACGATTATGATAGGATTTATAATGATTATTGGTTTCCGGGGGATGAGCTGGCAAACAAAAAACATTGGAAAACGATTTTATCCGATACAACTCATCCGAACATAATTAACGATTGGTTGATGGCCCAACCTCTAGATAATGCACTATTAGAGCAACATTGTAAAACTGCCAATAAGGGTTATGAGTATTCAATGATAGTTGGTTCGACTATGCTGAGCGATGTTCCAGAAAGGCGTGGCCTTTACCTGGCTTATAGCGGATGGACTTGTGGTGGGAAGCACGTATTAATCCACCATCAAGCTTCATCAACAAGAACATATGTAGTCTTATATGAGTATAGAAATAGAATTCTCAATGAATTACTTGGGCGTGGATTAGTTCGGTTGTCAGAGCCTAAGAAATGGCTTGCATGCCATGCTTATAATGGCAAAGATGTAGATTTTTATTATAATGGGGATAGATACAGATGGTCCGCAGCTGGGGCACTTAAAAGAGAAGAAAGCGACCCGGATAGCTGGATTTCCTTTGATGAGAGAAGCATTTCAGATGTCAATCAGTTTTTGAACTTTTTGGGGGCGATTCAAGTTGTAAACAAGCCAAAAGCATAGGACATGTTTACTCGACCTAAAGTCGTTTTATCGCAATCGCCGCATTGGCCTCGGCGTTGGCGAGGGTAGTGTGGTTGGCTTTTTTATCGCCGACTGGGATAAAAAAGCCACCCCGATCGGGGGTGGTCAATTAGGGAAGGTTTAAGGAGACAGAATGGGGCGGACCCATTTACTATCTCCCCTTCCGACACAAAGGTATAAATAATTTGCTGAAATGCAAAGGTTTTTCCTGATTTTTGCTTTTCGGAAATAATTCGTAATTTAGCACCCTAAAACCTTACGAATATGGGACTTTTATCATCTATTTTGGGCAAGGTGCTCGGCGACCAGCTGGCCGATGCCATCAAGAAGCAGATCAATGACGCCACCGGCAATGCGACCGGTACGCCCGCTTCCTCTCCCGCAAACCCCGCTCCGTCGGCCCCCTCCCGCTCGAGCCAGGCCTTCACCGCCCCCGTCCGGGAAAAATCCGACGCCGAATGGCGCGCCTTCTTCCGTGAGATCCTGCAGGCGGAATGCTACAGCTATACGATCCGTGAGGACGTGCCCGTGACGGAACTCGCCGGCTACGCCTCCGACGAATTCAAGATCTACAAGACCCGTCCGCGCCAGATGTACCGCGCGGAATGGGGCCAGCCCTACACCTTCGTCCTCTATCAGGGCCTTACCCCTAAGGGCGTCGTGATGCTGGGCTCGGGTCACAGTCACGACTCCAATGTCAAGTATCTGGTAGCCAGGATGTATGCCAAGAAACTGAATATCCCGTACATCAATTTCTACACCCAGATGCCCAACCAGCGCGGCTACGTCATCGGCCGGCTCCACAAGTATCTCGGTTAACCGTATAGAAAAAGGGGATGCGGCCGCGGCCGCGCCTGCGAAGGACGCAGCATTGTCCATAACTCCGGGTTTGCAGGCGACCCGACAATGTACCTGTCCCGTGATCGGCAATTTTGCCGATTCAAAATCCTTCCCCTTTTTCTTTTTTCGTCATGGACGGCATCATCGGACAACTGGGCGATCAGGCGGTGTGGGAGGAATTCCTCTCGCACCGGCTCGTCAAACGCCGGTTTACCTGGCGGACGTTCGAGGATGCCGATGATTTTGTCGCCGAAGAGCGATACCTTCCGGTCGCAGAGACCCTGATGCGGGGAGAATCCCTCGGGATTCCCTCCTGCAAGCGGATCAACAAGATGGGAACCGGCAAGAAGCGCACGGTCTATAGTTTCTCGCCGGACGAGACCCGCGTGCTCAAACTCATCTCTTACCTTCTCTACCGCTACGACGACCGGTTCTCCCCCAACTGCTATTCCTTCCGGCACGGCCTCCGGGCCTGCGATGCCATCTTCGCTCTCCGGAGGCAGCTCAAGGGGCAATCCGTCTGGGCCTACAAACTGGACATCCACGACTATTTCAACTCGGTCTCCATCCCGATCCTCCTTCCCATCCTCAGCGACCTCCTCGCCGACGATCCTCCGCTCTATGCCTTTTTCGAGCGGATGCTGACCGACGACCGGGCGGTCCTGGACGGCCGGGAAGTCCGGGGGCCGCGGGGCATTATGGCCGGAACGCCCACCGCTCCCTTCCTGGCCGACGTGTATCTGATGGAAGTCGACCGATATTTCGCCGATGCGGGTGTCGTGTATGCCCGCTATTCGGACGACATCATCCTTTTCGCGCCCGACCGCGGGACGCTGGAAGCGCACAAAGCGACGCTACTCGGCTTCCTGGAAAAGTACCGTCTGGAGATCAATCCCGACAAGGAGCGCATCTACGCGCCCGACGAGCCGTTCGAATTCCTCGGCTTCCAGTGCTGTGGCCCTTTCATCGACATTTCGGAGGCGGCCAGGACCAAGATGAAAGGGAAAATCCGCCGCGCAGCGAGGGCGCTGGTCCGCTGGCGCGTCCGCAAGGAAAAGACCCCGGAGATGGCGGTCAAGGGCTTTATCCGCACGTTCAACGGCAAATTCTACGAGGGGGACGACCCGGACGCCCTCTCCTGGTCGCGCTGGTTCTTCCCGGTCATCAACCGCACGGAAGGGCTCCGCGAGATCGACCGGTACTTCCAGCAATACGCCCGCTATATCGCTACGGGCCGTCACGGAAAGGCCAATTTCCGCGTCCGTTATGCCGACCTAAAGGCCCTCGGATACCGGTCCCTCGTCCACGAATTTTACCGACAAGGTACAATATTTGCACACAAAACTCCCAAAATTCATCCGCTATGAAAAAGTTTATCCTGATTGTGATTCTTGCGCTCGCCGGCACCCTGGCGGCCTCGGCGCAGACGGTTTTCGCCGTGCAATACAAGAGTGACGCCGACGTCAAGGTCTACGTTACCAATTACAAGAGCGACGCCGATCTCGTCGTGTACAA
>CADAFY010000157.1 GCA_902787255.1 uncultured Bacteroidia bacterium | reverse complement strand
TGCAATATTGGAAGGAATAATTGCCCGACAGGTGAAAATGGTCGATTTCAATGTCCCGGCTATGCATAAAGATATAATCGCCCTCCTGCGCTTCGACATCTTCCATCCGGATGTTCTTGCATCCCCAGAGCGTCTCGTGGGCGTGGGGAAAGCGGACGCGGGCGAGTTTCAACCCGTTCATCTCCCGGAACATCTTGGGCGCTTCCACCAGACAGTCGCTCATTTCCCCGTCCCGGGAATACCAGATGGCGGCGCGGGCCCCTTCCGTGAAAAGACAGTCCCGGATGGTGAAGCGGTCACATTCCCAGAAGGGGTACTTTCCCTCGAATCGGCAGCGGACGGCCTCGATGCCCTGCGATTCTTTGATGGCCGATTCGCCGGCGTGAATGGTGACATTCTCCAGATACAGGTTGGAGCGGCAATACAGAGGACGTTCCCCCTCATATTCCTGTCCGATTATACGGATTTTTTCTGTCTTCTCCATATTGTTCGTTTTTCTTTGTTCAAAATATCTTTTTCCAGCCATTTGTGCCCGGAAATCCGTCCCATAAAGAGCAGTCCGCGCACATTCAGTTCGATGCACATCGCCACCCAGTAGCCCACCAGGCCGAAACGCGGGGTGAGCACGAGGGCCAGCCCGATGCGGACCACCCACATACTGGCGAAATTCATCACGCTGGGCATCAGGGTGTCGCCCGCACCTACGCAGGCTCCGTAGGCCACAATGGAAACGCCGTACATCAGTTCGGCGAAGGCCTCGATACGCAAAACCCGTGCCCCGAGGGCAATCACTTCCGCATCATTCGTCAGCAATCCCATCATCTGCGGGGCGAACGCGTACATCAGCACAGCCAGCCCGGTCATCATCAGGGCGCCGGCCGCGGTCGATATGTGGGCGAAACGGCGGGCAAGGTCCTTGCGGCGGGCACCGACGCTCTGGCCCACCAGCGTCGTGACGGCTTCTTCCATTCCATAACCGGGCATATAGCAGAAACTTTCCGCAATGATGGCGAAAGAATTGGCTGCGATGGCGATGGTGCCCAGCGGTGCCACAATCAGGGTGCTGATGATGTAGGCTCCGCGCATCACGATGTTTTGCATCCACATCGGTCCGCAGATGCCGAAAGCCGTCTGCAAAGTATCCTCATCCGGAAGGAAACTACGGTCCCGCGGGGTGGCGACCTCTCTCCGGTCCAAATGCAGGCTCAATTCGGGCGAGCGTTCCAGCAGGAACCACAGCATCACCAGGGCCGTCAGCAGATGCGAAAGGCCGGTTCCGATGGCCGCACCTTTGACGCCCATTCCCAGTCCATAGATAAAGAGGTAATTGAAGCCGACATCCATCAGGCACATCAGCACATTGCAGAAACTGGGCACTTTCATATTTCCGGCCGCTTCCAACATCATTCCCGTCGTATAGCAGAGTTGCATCATTGGCAGGAAGGCCATGTGGATGGCGAAATAGGCGCTTGCATCGTTCCAAAGTTCTTCGCCGCCGCCCAGCCAACGGGGGAGGGAGCCGCTGATGGCCACGCCCAGCAGGGCCAGACAGGAACTGAACAACAACAGGGAGGTGAAGGACTTGCGCAGGACGCTGCGGGCTCCGACGAAATCATTGGCGCCGATGCGCTGGGCCACCTGTACCGTGAAACCGCTGCTGCTGGCGGTGCAGAAACCGCCGAAAATCCACGAGGTGGACGACACCAGTCCGATGGCGGCGGCCTGCTCCGCTCCGAGCCTTCCTACCATTCCGGCATCGATATATTCCATCAGGATGGTGGAAAACTGGGCCAGGATGGCGGGCATACACAGCAAAAAACTCAGGCGGAGTTGCTCCCGTCCGGTCATCGCCGATCCGTTGCGAATTTTGGCGAGTAATATGTCTTTGGAGGCCGCCAAACTTGTTTTTTCGTTTGAATAAAAAGTTTTGTCGCGACAAAACTCACAAATTTATAAAAATAATGTTACATTTGCGTTTTGATTGGAAACAATAATGAAAAATACGATGAAAAAGATTCTTGTAATGATGATTCCTTTGATGATGGCCCTTTCGTGCGGAGAGGGAAGGGAAAAAGTTCCCGCATTTGATTTGTCTAACTTGGATACGACCGTTGCACCCGGTCAGGATTTTTACCAATATGCGACCGGCGGTTGGCAGAAGAACAACCCGCTCAAACCGGAGTTTGCCCGTTTCGGCTCTTTCGATGAATTGCGTGAGACCAACATCACCCGGCTGAACGACCTTTTTGCTTCGATGACCACGATGAAGACGAAGGCCGGCAGCGTGGAGCGTAAAATTGTCGACCTCTACAAACAAGGCCTGGATTCCACCCGCCTCAATGCAGAAGGCGCCGCCCCGCTCAAACCCTACCTGGCGGAGATGGATGCGGTGACGGACAAGGCGCAGTTGACCTCCCTGCTGGCCAAATTCCATCAGGAAGCGGAAAGCGGTTTCTTCGGTGCGTATGTCGAGTCTGACTTGCAGAACAGCGACAACCAGATTCTTTATCTCGGACAGGGCGGCCTGGGCATCGGCGACCGGGATTATTACCTGAAAAAAGAGAATGCTGAAATCCGTGAGGGCTACCGCAAATTCCTGGTGAAGGTGTTCACCCTCGCCGGTCTGGAAAGAGCGGAAGAAATGGCTGCGAACACCTTGGCAGTGGAAGACTTTATGGCCGAGGTTTCCTGGAGCCGGGAGCAGGAGCGCGACATCGCCGCCCAGTACAACCCGTACTCCACCGAGCAGTTGGCCGAGGCTTTTCCGGGCTTTGATTTTGCGGCTTATTTTGCCGCCCGCGGCATTCCTGCCCAGTCCTTCCTCATCGTCTGTGAGCCTTCCTATTTCAAGGCTTTCGCCGAATATTTCGGCAAGACCGATTTGCAGGTGCTCAAAGATTACCTGACCGCCCATCTGGTCAGCGGGGCCTGCGGTGCGGTTAGCGATGACTTCTACGATGCCAGTTTCGAGTTCTATTCCCGCCAGATGTCCGGCATCCAGGAGCCCAAGCCGCGCTGGAAACGGGCGATGGCCGTTCCCAACGGTATTTTGGGCGAAGCGGTCGGCCGTATGTATGTCAAGCAGTATTTCCCGGAGAGTTCCAAGAATCAGATGCTCAAGTTGGTCAAGAACCTGCAGCAGGCTTGGGGCGAGCACATCGCCGCTCTCGACTGGATGAGCGATTCGACCAAGGTGAAGGCCCAGGAAAAACTTTCCAACTTCATCATCAAAATCGGTTATCCCGACAAGTGGAAAGACTACTCTACGCTGAATGTGGACCCGAAATTGTCCTACTACGACAATCTGCGTGCCGCCGGTGCCTGGTATGTGGAGGACAACCTGTCCAAGTTGGGCAAGCCGACTGACAAGACGGAGTGGGGGATGACGCCGCAGACCGTCAATGCCTACTACAACCCTACCACCAACGAGATTTGTTTCCCCGCCGCCATCCTGCAGCCGCCTTTCTTCAATCCGGATGCGGACGAGGCCATCAACTACGGGGCTATCGGCGTGGTCATCGGCCACGAAATGAGCCACGGTTTCGACGACCAGGGCCGTCTGTTCGACAAGAACGGCAATATGGTGGGCTGGTGGACCGACGAGGATGATGCGAAGTTCCGTGCCAAGGCCAAAGTGCTGGAGGAGCAGTTCAACAAAGTGCAGATTCTGCCCGGCCTGATGGCCAACGGTGCGTTTACCCTCGGTGAGAATATCGGCGACCACGGCGGACTGAGCATTGCCTGGACCGCGTTCCAGAACGCGAT
>CADAFY010000156.1 GCA_902787255.1 uncultured Bacteroidia bacterium | reverse complement strand
GGAAGTATGCCAGAGGCAGCCTTCAGCAATCACCACCTTGGGGGAAGACTGCTTCAAACTGTATTTGGACAATGTTCCCTTGAAAAATGAGAAATAGGTGTCCGTCAGACCGGTCCCGTCATCCAGGGCATAGGCTCCGATAAAATCAGCAGACGGGTCGACCGGAGGTGTCGGGCCTTCCTTGGCCTTGACCGTGATAGTAATAATATCCGTCATGCCGCCCGCCTTGGCCGTGATGACAGAGCTACCCGGAGACCGGGCTATCGCCTTGCCACTGGTGGAAACTACCACGACGTTTTCATCCTCAGAGCTCCAGAAAACAGATTTATCCGAAGCGTTCTCCGGCAGCACGGTGGCCGTCAGCGTCGCTTCGTCCTCCACCGTCATGGTAAAACTCGTTTGATCAATCGATACCTTCTCTACAGGTATTTTTCCAGTGATAGAATCAATCAGGTCTTGGTCAATCTTTCCGTTGCAGCCTGCCAGAAAGGAAAAGCCCGCCACAGCGAGGATGGCCTGCAGATAAGAGAAATTGTAGGTTTTCATAGGACTTTATCTAACACAACCAACAAATATACATAAAACGCTAGAAACAAGCAAAATTATCTGTATCGAAAATGGGGACCGGGCACACCCTCCGGTGCGAGGGCGTTGAGGAAGTATGGACGAAAAGAATTTCAAAATCCCTTTTTCGGGTTTTGAAAAATTTTCGTTCGTACGAGATAGGAATCCGAGCGAAGGAGGGGCTACCAGCCGAGTTGGGTTTTGGTGAAGACGGGGCCGTCGGCGCAGACGCGTCGGGGCCCGTCCTGGGTGGCGACGGTGCAGCCGTAGCAGATGCCGAAACCGCAGCCCATCCGCTCTTCGAGGCTGGCCTGGCCGTCCGTGGGACAGAGGGCACACACGGCCTTCATCATTACCATCGGTCCGCAGGTGTAGAAATAATCGTAAGAGCCACTCAGTGTCTTAATAGCGTCGGTGACAAAGCCTTTGACTCCCCTGCTGCCGTCGGCCGTGCTGATAAGCACCTCCACGCCCAGGGCACGGAATTCCTCCTCCAGACAGATTTCAGAGGCCTGATTGAAGCCCAGAATAACCTGCACTTGCTTGCCTTGGGCCAGCAGTTCCTGCGCCAGCAGGTATAGGGGCGCGACGCCCATTCCGCCGCCGACCAGCAGGGCCTTTTCGCGGCAGGCGCTCGTGTCAAAGCCATTGCCCAGACCCGTGAGCAGTTCGAGTGTGTCGCCCGGCTGCATCGCCGCCATCTGGTCCGTTCCGGCGCCCATTATTTTATACAAAAGCGTTAGCCGCCCAAGCGAATTGGAAGCCTGAAGAGCCTGTACCTGAGCGAGAGCCTGACAAGGGGCTTGATAGGAGTGCCCATCCTGGCCGAGAGCCTGACCGGAAGCCTGCGGGACGGTAAGATTGCAGACGGAAATGGGTCGGCGGAGATAACGTCCCGGGAGCGCCACCTGCACAAACTGTCCGCTGCCCGTGATGGCGGACGTATCCCCCTCCAACTGCAAGAGGAAGGAGCGCGGAGCCACCTCCCGCTGCGAGACAATCCGGAACAAAGACTTATTCAAGCGTCCCATAGACGATTTTGTTTTTATGCACATTCAATAAACAATTGCCCTTGACCGTCCAGCCGTCGAACGGGGTCGCCTTCCCTTTGGAAACAAAGGCGGAGGCATCGATGACATACGGGGTCTCAAGGTCAAATAGGGCGTAAGAGCCCTCGTCGAGGGCCGAGCCCAGCCCAAAAATCCTGCGAGGCGCCTCGGCCATCACTTCTACCAGCCGTTCCAGCGAAAGGATGCCGCCCTCGACCAAATGGGTATAGAGCAACGGGAACGCCGTTTCCAGCCCTACGATTCCCATCGCGCTGCCGGCAAGCCCGCGAGACTTTTCCTCAGCGCTGTGCGGCGCGTGGTCGGTGGCGATGATATCGACGGTCCCATCCACCAGGCCGGAGAGCAGGGCCTCGCGGTCCGCTTCGCTGCGGATGGGCGGATTCATCTTGAAGCGGCCGTCCTCTTGCAGGTCTTTGTCGCTCAGCAGCAGATAATGCGGCCCCGTCTCACAAGTCACCTTCACGCCGGATTTTTTGGCCTGGCGGATAATATCCACGCTTTCTTTGCAGGAAATGTGGCAGACGTGGTAGCGGCAGCCGGTCTTGGCGGCCAGTTCCAGGTCGCGGGCAATCTGCCCCCATTCACTCTCGGAACAAATGCCTTTGTGCCCGTGAGCACGAGCATATTCGCCGTCGTGGATATAGCCGCCGTTCAGCAAACGGTTATCTTCGCAATGGGCCGCAATGACGCAATCGCAAAAAGCCGCCATCCGCATCGCTTTTTCCATCATCTCGTCACTTTGCACGCCGCTTCCGTCATCGGAAAAAGCCACGCAATGCTCCCTGAGCGCGAGCATATCCACGAGTTGCAGGCCTTTGCGGCCGAGGGTAATCGCGGCGTAGGGCAGGACGCTGATGACCGCGTCCCGGTCGATGATGGCCTGCTCGATGGCCAAAGTTTCCGGACTGTCGGGAACGGGATTGAGATTGGGCATCGCCGCCACTAGTCCGTAACCCGCGCGGGCCGCAGCCGCCGAACCGCTGGCGATGGTCTCTTTGTATTCATAGCCCGGCTGACGGAAATGCACGTGCATATCGGAGAGCGAAGGGCAGAGCATCCACCCGCTCGCATCGATTTCATTCACCCGGCGGGAAACGCCACTGTCAGGAAACAGAATCCCCCCTTCGCCGAACGGCGTAACCCCGATACCGACGGCCAGTCCATCCTCCCCGAGGAAAGAAACGCCGTCCTTCGTCACATAGACATCTTCGCGGGAAGCCTGTCCCTGCGAGACGAAAAGTACATTTTTAAGCAGCCAAGTGTCGGTCATATCGCATATGAAATTCCTACAAAGATAGCAAAGATTGCGGGATTATCAAGGCGACTTCAGCGGTCGGAAACTATTTTGGGGCCTCGTATACTTCCATATCAGACAACTCCCCCGCGTCGATTTTAAAGCGCAAGGCCGTACGCACGAGGTGGAATCCCTGATGTCCGGCGGCCCCGGGGTTGATGACGAGCATATTATAATAGGTATCGTTCATCACGCGCAGGATGTGAGAATGGCCGCAGACGAAAATGTCGGGCTTGTACACGTGAATCTTCTGCCGGGCTTCGGGGTCGTAACGCCCGGGGAAACCGCCGATGTGCGTCATCAGCACCTTCTTCCCCTCGCACTCGAAAAACTGGTAGCGGGGGCAGTAGTCGCGCAGGTCGTAGCCGTCCACATTTCCGTACACCCCGACGAGGTCCTTGAGCGTCGCCAGGCGGCTGTACACCTCCGTTCCCCCGCCGAAATCCCCGGCGTGCCATACCTGATCCACGGGAGCCAAGAACTCAAGAATATCCTTGTCCAGGCTCCCGTGCGTATCCGATATGACCCCTATGGTTTTCAGAGTTATTCCTTCACACAACGGACGGAGTAGCCGGCAGCACGAGGGACACTTGATTTGGGATAGAAGCTGCTTTTCTTTTCTCCTTCTGCGAAAAACATATAACATGCATACACATTATTGTTATTAGGAGTAATAGACCAGCAATGTCCTTTCGCCCCCACAGAGGAGAGATTCCCGTTATTTTCACCACGACACCCCGCAGCCTGATACCAGATAGAGCCGGCATCTCCCAACTTGCCCGACAGATTCATTGCGTCCTTGTCAAAGTCAGAAGTCCATTTAAAATCGTCGGCACTTCCTGCA
>CADAFY010000155.1 GCA_902787255.1 uncultured Bacteroidia bacterium | reverse complement strand
GATCAGGAGGAAAAGGTGATCGCCAGCAATGTTTCCTATATTCAGGACCCCACCTTGCAGGAGTATTATGTACTCTTTCAGCGTGGGGTGATGGAGGTATCCAAATCCTACCAGAGCCGCCTGATGCAGGGGATGAAAATCGCCTATTGCGGTATTCCGGGGGCCTTTGCCCACAGTGCGGCGCTCCAACTTTTCCCGGATGCCAGGACCCTTGATTTCCCCGATTTCGAAGCGGCTTACAAAGCCTGCGAAGCGGGGGTGGCCGATGTGGCCATCCTGCCCATCGAAAACAGTTATGCCGGGGATGTGGGCCGGGTGATGGACTTGAGTTTCGAGGGAAGTCTGTTTATCAACCGTATGGTGCAGATGGATGTCACCCAGAATCTGCTGGCCGTGCCCGGTGCAACGCTGGCGGATATCCGCAAGGTGGTCAGTCACCCGCAGGCGCTGGCCCAGTGCTCGGGCTATATCCGCGAGCATCATTGGGAAGAAATGGAGTATGCCAACACAGCGATGGCGGCGCAATTTGTGGCGGACAAGGCGGACAAGAGCCTTGCGGCCATCGCATCCCTGGAAACGGCCCGTCTCTATGGCTTGGAGGTGTTGCAGGAGCGCATCAATGCGGCGAGCGACAACACCACCCGTTTCGCGGTCTTTTCCAAGTCCCAGAACGCCGTCTCGCAAGCCAAGGATGACCATTTCATCTTGATTTTTACCGTCCGCAACGAGGCGGGCGCCCTGGCCAAAATATTGAACATCATCGGTGCGCACGGATTTAATATGAGTTCGCTGCACAGCCGTCCGATGACCGGTCAGGTGTGGAAGCATTATTTTTTCGCAGAGTTGGAAGGCGATGTCCATTCCGCCAACGGACAGGATTTGCTGCGCCAACTCTCGACCGTCTGTGACAAATTGAAAATGACGGGTTCGTACCGGAGTGTTTCGCTATGAATATGACTTACAACCGCGAGTTGTTTCACCCGCAGGAAATCAAAGAAATGTATCCCGTCACCCCGGAAGGGGTGGCCTATAAAGCGGCCAACGACGCTGAGATCCGTGCCGTGCTGGATGGCTCATCCGACAAACTGATGCTCGTCATAGGGCCTTGTTCAGCCGACCGGGAAGACGCCGTGATGGACTATATTGCCCGTCTGCGCCCCGTTCAGGACAAGGTGAAGGACAAAATCGTCATCGTGCCGCGCATCTATACCAACAAACCCCGCACGACCGGGGCCGGCTACAAGGGAATGTTGCACCAGCCCGACCCCATTGCGGACCCTGACTTGTTCAAAGGACTGGTGGCCATCCGCAAATTGCACCTGCGCGCCTTGCTGGAAACGGGTTTCTCCTGTGCGGATGAAATGCTCTATCCCGAGAACCACCTCTTCCTGTCGGACATTCTCTCTTATGTGGCCGTCGGCGCCCGCAGCGTGGAAGACCAGCAACACCGTTTGGTGGCCAGCGGACTGGATATTCCCGTGGGAATGAAAAATCCGACGGGCGGCGACCTGTCCGTGATGATGAATTCCATCCGCGCCGCCCAGAGCAGCCATTCCTTCATCTACCGCAACTGGGACGTGCAGAGCGCCGGCAATCCTTACGCCCACGCCATCCTGCGCGGTTATGTGGACAACCACGGCACCAGCCATCCCAATTACCATTATGAGGATTTGCGCGACCTGGCCGACCACTACCGGGAAAGCGGCCTGAAAAATCCCGCTTGCATCGTGGACTGCAACCATTCCAATTCTGGCAAGCAGTATCTCGAACAGGGTCGCATCGCCAAGGAAGTGTTGCACAGCATGCGCCACTGCGAGCGCGTCGCCGCCCTTGTCAAGGGCCTGATGATCGAGTCCTACATCGAAGACGGCGCCCAGAAGTCCGGCGAGTGCGTCTATGGCAAATCCATCACCGATCCCTGCCTCGGCTGGCCCAAGACCGAACGCCTCATCTACGAACTCGCGGAATTGCGGTAGGGGATTGCTCCCTTGACGCTTACACACAAAAATAGGCCGACCTTTCAGTCGACCTAATTTTTTGAATTGCCACCTTCGCTATTTGTTCAGTTCGTCGGCGCTGACGATGAATTTGGCGAGTTCTTCTTCGGTGACGGAGTAGTTCTGCATTTCGCCGGAGAAGTACTGGTCGTAGGCGCCCATATCCACGAAGCCGTGGCCGGAGAGGTTGAAGAGGATGGTCTTCGCTTCGCCGGTCTCTTTGCACTTAAGGGCCTCATTGATAGTGGCGGCAATGGCGTGGCAGGACTCGGGGGCGGGGATGATGCCTTCGGTGCGGGCGAAGAGGACGCCGGCCTTGAAGGAATCCAACTGCTGGATATCCACCGCTTCCATATAGCCGTCCTTCATCAACTGGGACAGCACGACACCGGCGCCGTGGTAGCGCAGGCCGCCGGCGTGGATGGAGGCGGGCTTGAAACTGTGGCCGAGGGTGTACATCGGGAGGAGGGGGGTCATACCGGCCTCGTCGCCGAAGTCATACTCGAATTTGCCCTTGGTGAGTTTCGGGCAGGAAGCGGGCTCCGCCGCGATGAAACGGGTGTCCTTGTGCGCACCGCTGATTTTGTGGCGCATAAAGGGCAGGGCGAGGCCGCAGAAGTTGGAACCGCCGCCGAAGCAGGCAATCACGATGTCGGGATATTCGCCGGTCATCGCCATTTGTTTTTCGGCCTCCAGGCCGATGACGGTCTGATGCAGGCAGACGTGGTTGAGCACGGAGCCGAGGGCATATTTGCAGTTCGGGGTGGTCACCGCCAGTTCGATGGCCTCGGAAATGGCACAGCCCAGGGAACCGCGATCGTTGGGATTCTTGGTCAGGATGTCCTTGCCGGCGCGGGTGGACATAGACGGGGAGGGCGTGATGGCCGCTCCGAAGGTCTGCATAATGCTGCGACGGTAGGGTTTCTGCTCATAACTGACTTTCACCATATAGACGGCGCAGTCGATGCCGAATTTGCTGGTCGCGTAGGACAGCGCTCCGCCCCATTGACCGGCGCCGGTCTCGGTGGTCAGGTTGGTGATACCCTGCTCCTTGGCATAGTAGGCCTGGGCGATGGCCGAGTTGAGTTTGTGGCTGCCGGCCGGGCTCACGCTCTCGTTCTTGAAATAGATGTGGGCGGGGGTGCCGAGGGCTTTTTCCAATTCATACGCACGCACGAGCGGAGTGCAACGGTAGGCGGCATACTGCTCGCGGATGGGTTCCGGAATGGGAATCCACTCGTCGGTCTGGTTGAGTTCCTGGTCGGCGCAGGCCTTGCAGAAAATGGGATAAAGGTCTTCTGCCTTCAACGGCTGCTTGGTGGCAGGGTGCAGGAAGGGGAGGGGCTTGTTGGGCATCACCGCCTGGATGTTGAAGTAATGGGTGGGAATCTCGGATTCCGGGAGCATGAATTTTTTCTGTTTCATGGCTTTGATAATGGATTATGTTGTTAATTTTTTGCTGTCTTATCCGTTGGGTCCGGCTTCGCTTCCATCGCCTGTGGCTGTTTTTACAAAGTAAGGGACCGCCCGTTTTCGGACAGCCCCTTTATTTATCTTAAAAATCTAAATTCATATAAGCGCACGCTAAAGAGTCTGACCGAAAGATTCGCTCAGGCGCCACCAAAAGTTATGCGTGTGTTGTGTCATATCGGCTGCAAAGTTACGCGTTTTTTTCAAACTTGCAATAAAATTGACAGATTTTTCCTAACTTTGTCCGACTTGGCCATGAAAAGAGACTGTTCAAAATATCTCGTGTCGCTTTATGTGCTTGTGCTGGGGTTGGTGTTGATGTTGATG
>CADAFY010000154.1 GCA_902787255.1 uncultured Bacteroidia bacterium | reverse complement strand
GCTGAAAGATAAGGCGTCCGGCAAGCAGTTCGTGCATTTCAACACGCACCTCGATCACAAGGGTGTCAAGGCCCGTGAAGAAGGGCTTCGCCTCGTATGCCAAAAAGTGGACGAACTCAATAAGGAGGGACTCCCCGTCGTAGTGACCGGTGACTTCAACATCAAGCCGGATGACCCCGCCTTTGCCGGCATGGAGGGTTCGGGCTTGGAAGATGTGCGCGTCAAGGCTGAAATCAAGGATCAATTGGGGAGTTTCCACGGCTGGGGCAAAGAATCCAAAATTATCGACTATATTTTTGTCAAAGGTTTTTCCGCCATCCCGATGTTCCGTACCGTCACCCAAAAATATCCCGATGAAGCGGGAGAACCCCATTTTGTGTCTGACCATTATCCCATTATTTCCTGTTTGATTTTCTAAAAAATTGCTGCCGATATGTCTTTCGTCCACCTTCACGTCCACACCCAGTATTCCATTCTTGATGGCCTGAGCAATATCAAGAACCTGTTTGCCCGTGCCCGCGAGTTGAATATGCCCGCGCTGGCCATCACGGACCACGGCAATATGTACGGCGTGAAGGAGTTCTTGAAGTGCGCGGAGGATAAATCCAACAAAAACGGGAAAGACTACATCGTAAAACCCATCGTCGGCTGTGAGGTCTATGTCTCGCATTGGGACGACCTGTCGCTCAAGGATACCCAGCACAAGGGTTACTGGCACCTCATTTTGCTGGCCAAGAATTACAACGGCTACAAAAACCTGATGAAAATCGTCTCGACGGGCTTCATCGAGGGCTTCTACAACAAACCCCGGGTGTCGCGCAAGGTGATTGAGCAGTTCCACGAAGATTTGATTTGCTGCTCGGCCTGCATCCAGGGAGATGTGCCCCGGCACATTATCAACGGGGACTGGGAGGGGGCCCGCGAGGCCGTCGAATGGCACAAACGCGTGTTCGGAGACGACTATTACCTGGAGGTCCAATTGCACCGGACGGAGGTGGAAATGGGACCGATCGATGTCTATGAAAACCAACTCAAGGCCAACAAGGGGATTTTTGAACTGGCGAAGGAGTACGGCATCAAGGTGGTGGCGACCAACGATGTACACTTTATCCGCAAGGAGGACGGTCCCACCCACGACCGCCTGATTTGCCTGACGACCAATGCCTATATCGACGACGCGAAGCGCTTGCGCTATACCCAGCAGGAGTACCTCAAAAGCGAGGATGAGATGCGGGCGCTGTTTCCGGACCATCCCGAGGTGATTGACAATACCCTCGACGTGATGCGGAAAATCGAGTCGTTCACCATCGACCGCGGGCACGTCCTGCCCAAATTCGACCTTCCCGAAGAGTTCCTGGCCCATATTGACGAGCACCTGGAAAACTACAAGGATATCATTGATGCGGGACGCTATGATGTCCATAAGAACAAAGAAACGGGGGAGGAAACCAAGACTTATCGCGGCGATGAGTTCTGCAAGAGCGTCGCTTATCTGTGTTACCTGACCTATCAGGGAGCGCAGCGTCGCTACGGCGATACCCTGAATGAAGAGCAGCAGGAACGCATTCATTTCGAGTTGATGACCATTTCCCGTATGGGATTTCCCGATTATTTCCTCATCGTACAAGACTATATCGCACTTGCTATTCGAGCGTTTCCTCAACCCTGAGCGTATCAGTATGCCCGATATCGATGTGGACTTCGAGAACTTGCAGGCGGCCCACGAATATGTGGAAAAGA
The DNA here is from genome assembly GCA_902787255.1 of uncultured Bacteroidia bacterium. Lineage (GTDB taxonomy): Bacteria > Bacteroidota > Bacteroidia > Bacteroidales > UBA932 > Cryptobacteroides. The sequence goes on along the minus strand of CADAFY010000154.1, from coordinate 3,699 downwards.
AATACGGCGCCGACCACGTTTCCCGCGTGATTACCTTCGGCACGATGGCTGCCAAGAGCGCCTTGAAAGATATTGCCCGCATCAGCCACCTTTCCATCGACGAGTCCAACCGTCTGTCCAAGATGGTGCCGGACCGCCTGAGCAAGAAGGTGGAGGTTGAATTGCCCTTCAATCCCGACTTGGATGAAGTGAAGCCCGGCTTCAAAAAGATAGAGAAGGAAGTGGAAGTGGACGACGAGAAAAACCCCGGGCAGAAGATTAAGATGAAAAAGTTCTTCCAGAAGGGACTGGAGGACAAGGATGTCAAAATCACGCTGGCCAACTGCTACGAATTGGTTCCGGAATTCAAGCAGGAACTAGAAAATGGGGAGGATCTCAACAAGGAGGTGCTCCAATACGCCCAGGCTATCGAGGGCAGCATCCGTCAGGTGGGTATGCACGCCTGTGCCACCATCATCGGTCCGGGCAACCTGACCGAATACATTCCCATTTGCTTGTCCAAGGATAAGGAGACGGGCCAGAATGTGTGGACTTCGCAGTTCGACGGCCATTTTATCGAGGACGTGGGTATGCTCAAGATGGACTTTCTGGGCTTGAACACCTTGTCCATCATCCACCGTTGCCTGGACTATGTCAAGGCCCGTCACGGGGTGGACATCGACATCGAAGCCATCGATATCGCCGATAAGGCCACCTACGAACTGTATGGACGCGGCGATACGACCAGCGTATTCCAGTTTGAGTCGCCCGGTATGCGGGAGTGGCTGCGCAAACTTCATCCCGACCGCTTCGAGGACTTGATTGCTATGAATGCGCTCTACCGGCCCGGTCCGATGGATTATATCCCTGATTTCGTCGCGCGCAAGCACGGTCAGCAGAAAATCGAGTACGACCTGCCCGAAATGGCGGAGTTCCTGGCCGAGACCTATGGGGTGACCGTGTACCAGGAGCAGGTGATGCTTCTCTCCCGCAAATTGTCCAATTTTACCAAGGGCGAGGCCGACAAGCTCCGCAAGGCGATGGGCAAGAAGAAAATCGAGGAGATGATGGAGCTCAAGGATAAATATATGAAGCAGGGGATGGCGAACGGGCATTCGGAAAAGGTGCTCGACAAAATCTGGAAGGACTGGGAGAAGTTCGCCCAGTATGCTTTCAACAAGTCCCACGCGACCTGCTATGCCTGGGTGAGTTATCAGACGGCCTGGCTCAAGGCCCATTATCCCGCAGAGTTCTTTGCCGCCAACCTTACCTGCGCCCTCAGTATGGACGAAATCAAAAAGATTATGGCGGACTGCAAGGCGCACGGGGTGAAGGTGCTGTCGCCGGATGTGAACGAGAGTCAGATGCATTTCAGCGTCAATGCGGAGGGCAATGTGCGTTTCGGCTTCAAGGGTATCAAGACCTTCGGAGAGAATGTGGCGGCGGCCATCATTGAGGAGCGCGAAAAGAAAGGTCGTTTCGCCGGTTTGATTGATTTTGTGGAACGGATGGGACGGACGCCGCTGGGGCTGAGCCGTCGAGTCATCGAACAACTTTATTCCAGCGGTGCCTTTGACTCCTTCGGCGTGGACCGGCGCGTGTTTGAAGAGTTGCCGTCGGATGGCGGGGATATTTTCTTGGATTCTCTGGCAAAGTATGCGTCGCTGATTAAGAATGACGGGGCTTCCGATGAAGGAATGTCCTTGTTCGGCGATGTGGAGGAACTCAAGCCGCAGGCGCCCGCCATCCCTGAGGTAAAAGGGGAACTGGAGGTGACCAAGCGCGTAGAAATGTTGCACAAAGAGAAGGAATTGGTCGGAATGTACCTGTCTTCTCATCCCTTGGATACCTACGACCTGGAGCGCCAGTATTTCGCCCCGGACAGTCTGGAGGACATTCCGGTGTGGATTGACTCCTGCCACGAGAAAAAGACCTCACGGAAGGTGCGTTTCGCCGTGATGGTGACAGGGCGGGAGAATCGTACTTCAGCATCCGGCCGTCCGTGGATGATTTACGAAGTAGAAGATAAGACGGGCGTGTATTCCGGCAAATTGTTCAGTAAGGAGTGTGAGAAATTCCAGCCGCTGCTGGTGGTGGGGAATTTCCTCTATCTGGAGGGGATGATTGAGCAGCCTCGCCGTCCCGGAGCGGAAGAGACCTACGATGATGTGAAACACGAATTCCGCATAAAAGAGGTGGCTCTTCTGGGCACCCTGTGCGATACCAAGGTCAAGGAGTTCGTGCTGGAACTGGATGCGGCGAAGGTGAGTTCGGACGAGATGACCCAAGTCTATAAAGTCCTGCGCAAGCACAAGGGCAAGACGCCGGTGGTTCTGGATCTGGTGGACTTTGCCCGCAAATACCAGGTCCAACTCCGTGCCCGCAAAACCTCCGTCACCGTCAGCACCCGCCTCGTCCAAGATGTCCAAGACCTCGGCATCAAAGCCACATTGAAAGTCTAATCGAAGTACTGCAGGGTGCGGAGCATTTCGAAGATCATGTCTACATAGGCGCTGGAGGTGTGGTCCCAGCGGAAGCCCAGCCGGTGGAGCACCTGCATCGTGAAGACGGTGGAGGCGAGGGTCTCCACGCCGACCTGCTCGGAGGCGGATTGCTGGTAGGCCACGAGCGGAGCCATGATGCGGGCTTTCTCCGGGTCTTCCCGGGCTTCGTCCATTTTCCGGTCGAACTCCTGCGGTTCCACATATTCCACCGCTTTCCCGTCAATCATTTCCAGCCGCGTGATGATGTCGTCCATCGGCATCAGGTGGTTGTTGGAAACATTGAACACGCAGTTCTCCAGCGGCGTGCGGGACAGCAGGACCATCGCCTTGGCGGCCTGGTCGATGGGCGTGAATTCAATCTGTCCTTCCAGCACCGTGTACGGGCAAACACCCAGCATCTTGAAGGCCTTCAGGCGGCCCATCGAAGCATTGGCGTTCATATTGATCTGGAACTCGCCGTCGGCCGCGCGGGGCGACAGGTTGCCGGCACGCATAATCTTGGCTTTGAGTTTCCCTTGGGCCATATGCTCGAGGATGTGCCTTTCCGCCAGGAACTTGGAGTGGACATACTGGTTGTCCGTCAACTGGCCGAAGAAGAGCATCTGCTCGGTGAGGCTGTCCGGAACCAGGCCCGGGGTGAGGCCACCCACGCTCTCGGTGGATACGTGTACAAAGTAGGCGCCCCGGCTTTCGCAGAAGGCCGCCAGGTTCTTCACGCCGCCGTAGTTGATGTCCTCGATGTCCGTTCCCTTGGAGAAGTGCTTGACATTGGCCGCGCAGTTGAACACCATATCGATGTCCTTGGGCAGTGCCTCCAAACTGTCCGGAGCGGTGATGTCTCCTTCCACGATTCGGATGCGCCGGCCGAAGTAACTGCTGTAATTCTTGTCGAAATAGTAGAAGAGCATTTCTTTCAGGCGGCGTTCCGGCGTAAGGGCGCCCTTGCCGCGGAGCAGGCACCAGATGCTGGTGTCAGGCCCGGTGGTGTCCAGCAGTTCCTTGAGCACGTGGATGCCCAGGAAGCCCGTGGCGCCCGTGAGCAGGATGTTCCGGCCCAACTGGATGGGCGTTCCGTTGAGGAAGGAATCCAGGTTGTTCGCCTGCAGAACTTTGTCAATCTCCGTATAGTCGTAATCGGTGATGTTCGCGTCTTCTTCCTTGATGCCTTCGTCTCCCTTGAGGAAGGCCGCCAGCGAGCGGGCCGAAGGATGGGAGA
>CADAFY010000153.1 GCA_902787255.1 uncultured Bacteroidia bacterium | reverse complement strand
CGAGTTGCTCGCCAAGACCGAAGAGTTTGCCAAGATTCGCTTGGAGACCTACAAACGGCTCGCCGCTCGCTAGTCCTGCTGTTGAATGAGTTATCGGGGGCCGGGTTCGACTCCCGATAATTCTTTTATTTTATAACTATTAAAATATTGATATTATGGTCAATCGCTTTATTCTCAATGAAGTTTCGTACTTCGGTCCGGGCGCTCGCAAACAGTTGCCTGAAGTGCTTTCGCGTATGGGTCTGAAGAAAGCCCTCGTGTGCTCTGACAAAGGCCTCATCAAGGTTGGTACGACCAAGATGGTGACGGATGTGCTTGATGAGGTTGCTTTCCCGTATGAAATCTACAGTGAAATCAAGCCCAATCCTACGGTGACGAATGTCCAGGAGGGTGTGGCGGCTTTCAAGGCTTCCGGTGCGGATTGTCTGATTGCCATCGGCGGCGGTTCTTCGATGGATACGGCCAAGGGCATCGGCATTGTGGCCAACAACCCTGAGTTTGCGGATGTAGTCAGTCTCGAGGGCTGTGCTCCGACGAAGAAAAAATCCATTCCTATCATCGCGTTGCCGACGACGGCCGGAACGGGTGCGGAGGTGACTATCAACTATGTCATCATTGATGAGAAGCGTCAGGCGAAGATGGTCTGTGTGGACCCGAACGATATTCCTGCGGTGGCTATCGTGGATGCGGAATTGATGTATTCCTTGCCGAAGGGCCTGACGGCCGCTACGGGTATGGATGCTTTGACGCACGCGATTGAGGGCTATATCACGAAGGGTGCCTGGGTGATGTCTGATATGTATGAGTTGCAGGCTATCAAGATGATTGCGGAGAATCTGCCTACGGCGGTGGAGGAGCCGAAGAATCCTGTGGGCCGCGAGGCGATGGCTTTGGCGCAGTATATCGCTGCGCAGGCTTTCTCCAATGTGGGCTTGGGTCTGGTGCACGGTATGGCTCATCCGATGGGTGCGTTGCACGATATTCCGCACGGCGTAGCGAACGCGATTCTGCTTCCGACGATTATGGAGTTCAATATGCCTTGCTGCATCGAGAAGTTCGGTGTCATCGCCCGCACGATGGGTGTCGATACGAAGGGAATGAGTGCGCAGGAGGCCGCTCAGGCTGCCGTCGAGGCGGTTCGTGCCTTGGCTATCCGCGTGGGCATCCCGCAGCATCTCTCTGACCTCGGCATCTTCGAGAAAGACATCCCGGCTCTGGCTGCCCAGGCCATCGTCGATGTCTGCACGCCCGGCAACCCCCGCGACGTCACCGAAGCCGAAATCATCGAACTCTACAAGAAGATACTCTAGCGGAGATTGCCGGCGCTGCCGTGCCTCCTTGTCATGCCCGGCTCCGACCGGGCATCTGTCCTAAACGAAAGGTCCCACCTGAAGCGGGACCTTTTATGTTTTACTTCTTGATCTCCTGGAGAGCGCGGTCGAGCTGGTTGTCGGGGCCGTTGCCGTTGTTCCAGGCGGCGGCGTTGAAGGGGACTTCGATGTCGGGGGTGACACCATAGCCTTCGAGAATCTCGCCGTCGAGGGTGTAGGCGAGTTCCTGGGGAACATAACAATAGACGGGCGTCACGTCTTTTATACCCACGTGTCCGGAATAATTCTGGCTATAGGTATCGTTGCTGTTCAAAGCGCAAAGTCCGCCCCAGGTGCGTGTCCCGATGACCCGGCCGTTCTCCAGCAGTTTTATGCCCAGCGTCGTGTGTTCGCCCATACTGATGGTCGAACAGTTGCACAAGACCACGATGGGTTCGGTGATGACCGCGTGCTCGGTCTTCATCGTCTGGGCATACTGCGGCATAATCGGGGAGTAGTCGTAGCGACCCGAACCTCTCTTGAAACGGGCGTTGGTGGTGTGCATGCCGCCGGAGGGCATCAGGGCCCCTGCGACGAATTGGAAATCACTCATCATACCGCCCGAATTGGAACGCATGTCGATGATGACACCGCCCAGGTCTCCGGCTTCGTGGTGGGTCTGGATGGCGTCGAACCAGGCTTTCCAGGTGTTGATGACCTGATTGACGACCTGTTTTGTATGAGCCGTAGGGTTGATAAAGGTCTGGTCGCGGAACTCTTTGCCCAAATAGGTGGAAAGATTGAATGAATTGAGGCTCAGGTAGGCGATGTTTCCTTCGAACAGCGCGTATTTCATGATGACGGGGTACTCGAGAAGTTTGGGCTCGACGTAAACCAAATCCGGAACGTTCATATATTCGTAGCGGAGGGCGGCATCGTTGTAAAGTTCCAAACAGCGGTTGGTATCGTCTTGATTCGCCGCATTGACCGCCTCCTTCAAATCCTTGTCAATTTCGGTATAAATCTTGCGGAGGGAAGGGTCCGTTTCCGTTTCGAGCTTGTTCGTTACATACAGCTGGCTGTTGTAGAGGGCCGTGGCCAACGCATTGGAGCTTTCATCATATTCGAGAAGCTGACCTTTTGCGGCGTAGTATTGCAAAGAGGGGATGAATTTTTCGGCCACGGCATATTCCTGACCTCTCTCCCGTTTGACCCTCGTCTCGCCGGGCCAGGCATCGACGGTTTTGCCCGTATGGTGGTTGACGATGTATACTTCCAGATGTCCGTCGTGGAGCGGGGCGACCAGATCCTCCAGCAACTCCTCCAACTCGTTGTCCGTCACGCTTTCCTTCTCGTCCAAGGCTGCGAAACGGGGGCGGAATTCATCGTATATCGCATCCCAGTCCACGCCGTTTTCTTTCTCGAAATCCCAGAGGGCGTAGTTGGTGTTGAGCCCGTTCCAGATAATGTCGAATTTCTTGGCGAAACTGCGGTACGCCTCACCGAAGGCCATATTGTCATTGAAGGCGTAGGAAACTACATTGTCGCTTTCTTTGCGGCATCCTATCATCATCAGGAGCATCACTCCTGCTAGTAACATCTTGTTTCTCATAGCTAGAACAAATAAATTACGCCGGCCCGCAGACCCGGGCTCGTGTTGTAACGATAATCTTTTACGTGTGCCATATACTGTTTGACCGAACTGACCACGCTGTAGTAGCCCACGGCTTCGGCCTGAATGGCCCAGTGAGCGGCGACCTGCCATTCGATACCCAGAGTGGCCGTGTAGCCGAAGTCCCAGCGCTGGTCTTTCTCCTTGTTGAAGGGTACCTTTTCCGAGAAATCGAAATGCTCGTCATTGATTGAAGAGTAATCTACTCCGCTGCGGTGGCTGTTGAGCCAGAAGCCTCCGTAAACGCCCAGGCCGACCAGACCCCGGACAGCCTTTCCGCCGAAAGAGAACTGGGCCGCTATGGGCAGCAACAGATAATCATTCCGGTACAGCATATTCAGGTCATTGGCCATTTGGTAACGGGTGTGGCGGTAGTTGCGCTGGCAGGCCGTCAGGCCTGCGCGCAGCCCGAACCAGTCCGTGAAGTTGTATTGGGCGACGATGTCCGTCGTATAGCCCCAGGCTCCTTCGTAACGGTAATCCGTCATAAATTGCTTGTCGATGCTATACATATTATATAATGCACCGGCGTTCACGCTCAGTTTCCACTGCGCTGACAGCAGCTGGGGGACGAGGGCGAGCGCCAGCACGCACAGCAACGCTTTGGTTTTCAATCTATGTTTCATTTTTTCTTCTGTTATTGCCATCTCAGGCTGTTTTTCAGTGGCGCGAAGTTAGGATTTTTTGCCGAATTGGGAAAATAAATCTTGCACGTGTTTTACCTCCCAAAATTCACAATTTCACAAAAAAGTCAAGAAAAAGAAAAACTTTTCTTGATTTTTTGAGTTTTTACGAATTTTGAGTATATGTTTGCAGCCTGACCTTCCGTTGACGAAGGCTGGGCATTCTTCTGTGAAGGATGCGGTTTAATGTATTA
>CADAFY010000152.1 GCA_902787255.1 uncultured Bacteroidia bacterium | reverse complement strand
CAATCACGGACTTCTCCGCAAGGGCGAAGCCGAGCAGGTCATCCGTGTCTTCCGCGATGAACTTCAGTCCAATCTGGTGTATGTGGATGCGACCGACCGTTTCCTCGACAAACTGGCCGGCGTAGCGGATCCCGAACAAAAAAGAAAGATTATCGGCGCGGAATTTATCCGTGTGTTCGAGGAGGAAGCCCGCAAGCAGGAAGGCATCAGTTTCCTGGCGCAGGGAACGATTTATCCCGACATCGTCGAGTCCGGTCCGGTCAAATCCCACCACAATGTGGGCGGTCTGCCGGAGGACTTGCAGTTCGAACTCGTCGAGCCCATCAAGTTGTTGTTCAAGGACGAAGTCCGCGTCGTAGGCAAGGAGTTGGGTCTTCCGGACAATATGGTTTACCGTCAGCCGTTCCCCGGTCCCGGCCTGGGTGTCCGCTGCACGGGTGCGATTACGCGCGACCGGCTGAATGCCCTCCGCGAAAGCGATGCTATCTTGCGAGAAGAATTTGCCAAGAACGGCTTGGAAGGCAAAGTGTGGCAGTACTTTACGATTGTTCCCGATTATAAGTCCACCGGCGTGAAAGACAATAAACGCAGTTGGGACTGGCCGGTCATCATCCGCGCCGTGAACACCCGTGACGCGATGACCGCCACCATCGAGGAGATTCCCTATGCGCTCCTGCACCACATCACGCAGCGCATCATTACGGAAGTCCCCGGCGTCAACCGCGTCCTCTACGACCTTACCCCCAAGCCCACCGGCACCATCGAGTGGGAGTAAAGCCTATATTTCCGCTTGAAATTCGGAGAGGAAGCGGAGGTCGTTTTCGAAGTAGAGGCGGAGGTCTTTGACCTGCCATTTGAGCATGGCGATGCGCTCCAGGCCCATACCGAAGGCGAAGCCGCTGTATTTCTTGGAATCGATGCCGCTGGCCTCCAGGACGTTGGGATCAACCATACCGCAGCCGAGAATTTCCAGCCAACCGGTGCCCTTGCACACATTGCAACCCTTGCCGTGGCAGATGTTGCAACTCACGTCCACCTCGGCGGACGGTTCGGTGAACGGGAAATAGGAGGGACGCATACGAATCTGCGTCTCGGGACCGAACATCTCGCGGGCGAACAGCAGGATGGCCTGCTTCATATCCGCAAAGGTTACATTTTCATCGATGTACAAGCCTTCCACTTGGTGGAAGATGCAGTGCGCACGGGCGGAAATCGCTTCGTTGCGGAACACGCGGCCCGGGCAAATCACGCGGATGGGGAGTTTCATCGTCTCCATACAACGTACCTGCACGCTCGAGGTGTGGGTGCGGAGCAAAATCGGATTGGACTGGCTCTTGTCCGTGACAAAGAAAGTATCCTGCATCTCGCGGGCCGGGTGGTCCGGCGGGAAGTTGAGGGCCTCGAACACGTGGTAGTCATCCTCGACCTCGGGGCCTTCCGCCACGTCATAGCCGAACTTGCGGAAAATCTCCACCACCTCCTGGCGCACGATGCTCACCGGATGACGGGACCCCAGGGGATAGTCATCACCGGGACGGGAAAGATCGACCTGCCCGGCCGCCACCTTGTCCGCGATGGCCGTCGCCGCCTGTTTCATCTCCTCGATTTTGGCGGCCGCCGCATTCTTGAGCTGATTGAGTTTCTGTCCGAACTCCCGCTTCTGCTCCGGTGCTACGCTGCGGAACTCGTCAAACAGAGCCGTAATTTCTCCTTTCTTGCCAAGGAGGCGCACACGGGCCTCTTCAATTTCTGAGATGCTGTTGCAAGTGAGTTCGTTTATCTCATTCAGAATCTGGTCAATCTTTTCTTTCATTTCTTTCCTTTTTTCTTTTTTCACGCTCGCGGATGCGTTTTCCCGCTCCGTCCTTCAAGTATTTTTTCCATTGGGCCGCCGTAAATACCTTCTGCAAGGCATTGTCGGCCTGTTCCATCCATTTGTCTTGTACGCGCTGATAAACCTCCTGCTGGGTGAAGTTCTTGAGTTGCAACTCCTTGACTTCCTCGTGCAAGGCGCCATAGTCGTGTCGGAGAATGGAGTCGGCATAAAAGACTTGCCAATCCTCCAGTTTGAGCACATCGGCCAGCCGCTCGGCTTCCTTGATGGCCAACTCGTCCACGTTCACTTCCTTCTGCGCAGGCTTTTCCTGCGCTGCAAGAGAGAGCGTACAACAGACCGCCAGCAGTCCGACCCAAAATTTTTTGAAATGAACATTCATAATCAGCGTGCAAATTTAGTAAAAATATAGTATCTTTGAAAAATATAACGGGGGCTTGCTCCCGAAAGTACAAGACGATGCTGGATTTTTTGGCTATAACCTGGGTGGATATGCTGGACATTGCGCTGGCCGCCCTATTGATATTCCTGGCTTTCAAGTGGATGCGAGGCTCTTCCGCGGTGAATGTATTCATCATCGTCGTCTCGATCTACTTCTTCCGGCTGATTGTATCTTCGTTGGGGATGAAAATGATGACCACCTTGATGGATATGGTGCTCAACCTGGGTCTGCTGGCCTTGATTGTCATCTTCCAGCCCGAGGTGCGCCGTTTCCTGATGAGTTTCGGCAAACGCTACGACAACCTTCGTAACGGGGCTCTCGCCCGTTTTTTCCAACCCCAGGAACGCCGGATGAATACGATGGCCCTGTCGGAAATCTGCGAAGCTTGCCGGGCTATGTCCGCCGAAAAAGTGGGAGCCCTGATTGTCATTACCCGTCAGAATCCTTTGGAAGAAATCGTGGAGACGGGAGATGTGATTGACGCAAAAATCAACCGCCGTCTCCTCCGCAACCTGTTTTTCAAAAATTCGCCTCTTCACGACGGAGCCGTCATCCTGACCGGCGACCGCGTGGTGGCGGCCCGATGCACTTTGCCCATTACCCAGCGCGAAGACATTCCACCCCAGTTCGGGATGCGCCACAAAGCGGCCATCGGAATGTCGGAACAGTCCGATGCGAGCATCATCGTGGTGTCGGAAGAGACGGGGGGTATCTCCCTGGTTTCTTACGGGCAGTTGACGGAGGTGGGCAGCATCAGCGAACTCAGACTCTTGCTGGACAAGACGGACAATGGATAGAATCGATCATAAACTCGAAGGAAAGTTAGGCTTCGACCGGATTCGGGAGGCCGTGGCATCCCGTTGCTGTACCCAGTACGCCCGGGACCGGGCCGCGTCGGAGACTTTCTCTGTGCGGGAAGAGACTATCCTGGCCCGTTTGCGCCTGACCGACGAGATGCGCCTGGTGTGTATGTTCGAAGAGGCTTTCCCCCAGAGCGGCTTTATCGATTGTCTGGATTTTCTGTTGCCCCTGCAGCAGGCCGATGCGTCCCTCGATTTGATTTCCCTGCGCAAATTGCGTACGATGATTCAGACCCTGGGGGCGGTGACCGGCTTCTTTTCGGGCCTGAAGGACGGCATTTATCCGATGCTCCAGCGAATGAGCGCCCACATCGCTTCTTTTCCCCACATCGAGGAAAGGATAGCCGCCATTTTGGACCGTTACGGACAGGTCAAAGATACGGCCTCTGATGCGTTGTACGATATTAGGGCGGCCCTGCGGGAGAAAGAGGGAACGCTGGCCAAGCGGGCGGCTTCCATCCTCCACCGGGCCCAACAGGAAGGCATCGTGTCGGCGGATGCCACCCTGACCGTGCGGGATGGCCGTATGCTCATACCGGTCAATGCCGCCGACAAGAAGAAACTCGACGGGTGGATTTGCGATGTGTCCGCCAGCGGCAAGACTGCCTTTATCGAGCCGGCTGAAATCGTACAACTCGACAATGAGATTACCCAGTTGCATTTTGACGAGAAACGCGAGATTCTTCGCATCCTGCGGGCGTTCAGCGACAGCATCCGTCCCGATGTGCCGGCCTTGCAGGACGCGGCGCATTTTCTGGGAGAAATCGATTTCATTATGGCGAAGG
>CADAFY010000151.1 GCA_902787255.1 uncultured Bacteroidia bacterium | reverse complement strand
GACAAGACCATTGTGTATGCGGAAAAAGAGATGAAGTATGCCGGCGTAGAGTATCAGGCTCGCCTGAGCGACGGCGCCAAAATCAATTTCAATGGAGACGGTTCTTGGGACAAGGTGGACTGCAAGTATTACGCGGTGCCTGCCGCGCTGGTGCCCGAAGTCATCGCGACCTATGTGCAGACCAACTATCCCGGTGTGATGATTACCAAAATCGACAAAGAACTCTATGGCTACGAGATTGAAATCAACAACGGTCTCGACCTCAAGTTCTCCCCCACCGGCCAACTCCTCGGCATCGACGACTAAGTATCATTCATTGATAGCCCCGCTACGAGGTGCGAGAGCGTCGAGGGAGCGGAGGTAAAAAGAATTGCGGGATCCCTTTTTTCGGGTCCCGCAAACTTTTTGCCTTCGCGTGAAGGATATGAGAAGGGAACGCCCTTTCGGGGAAGTTTTTGAGTTAAAGCAAGCCTACCGCGGGAGGACGGTGACTTTGAGTTTGGCGTAGGCGCGTTCGACTTTGGCGAGGGCTTTCTCGACGGTCTCGTCGGTGGCGAGAAGCACGCCGTAGCGGCGATGGCCTTTGACCTCGGGCTTGCCGAAGATGCGGATTTGTACGCCTTTCTCGCCCAAGACTTCTTCCAGGTTGGAGAAGACCACCTTGTCGGTGTCCCCTTCCACCACGATGGCTTTGGAGGCACTGGGGCCGAAGAAACGGATTTCGGGGATGGGCAGACCGAGGATGGCGCGGGCGTGCAGGCCGAATTCGGAGAGGTCCTGCGAAATCATCGTCACCATACCGGTGTCGTGCGGACGAGGAGAAACTTCGCTGAAGATAACCTTGTCGCCCTTGATGAACATTTCCACGCCGAAGATGCCGTAGCCGCCGAGGGCGCCGGTAATCTTGTGGGCGATTTCCTTGGCCTGCTGCATGGCGCTGTCGGTCATCGGCTGGGGCTGCCAGGACTCGCGATAGTCACCGTTCACCTGATGGTGGCCGATGGGCTGGCAGCAGGTTGTTCCGTCTTTATGACGGACGGTCAGCAAGGTAATTTCGTAGTCAAAATCCACGAAGCCTTCCACAATGACGCGGCCGGCTCCGGCACGACCGCCCTTCTGGGCTTCTTCCCAGGCGGGATCCACATCCGCTTCACTCTTGATGGTGCTCTGGCCGTGTCCGGAAGAACTCATCACGGGCTTTACCACGCAAGGAATGCCAATCTCGGCGATGGCGGCCTTGAACTGCTCGTAGTTGTCGGCGAAACGATAGGTCGCGGTAGGCAGGCCCAGCGTCTCGGCGGCCAGGCGGCGGATGCCTTCGCGGTTCATCGTCAAGAAGGTCGCATTCGCCGTAGGAATGACATTGTAGCCTTCTTTTTCCAATTGAACGAGGGTAGGCGTAGCAATCGCTTCTACCTCAGGAATGATGAAGTCCGGTTTCTCGGCTTCGATGACAGCACGCAAGGCGGCGCCGTCCAACATATTAATCACGTGGCTGCGGTGAGCGACCTGCATCGCAGGCGCGTTCGCATAACGGTCCACGGCAATCACTTCGATGCCATAACGTTGAAGTTCGATAGTCACTTCCTTTCCGAGTTCGCCACTACCGCACAAAAGCGCCCGTTTGGCCACTTTTGTAAGAGGAGATCCAATTTCAAGCATAATGTTATTGTGTTTGGTTTATTTTAACAAATCCAGCCAGTCAGACAGGCATTTTTCAAAAGAGGCACGGTGCGCGGCAAACTTGTCCGGCTTGCCGTCGCCACGGTATTCGTTCTTGGAAAAGCCCCAACCGTGTTTGCCCGCAGGATAGATGTGCAATTCGGCAGGGACCTTGTATTCCGCCAACTTCTCATAATAAAGAATGGAATTGGCGATGGGAACCGTCGGGTCATCCTCCGACAGGGCCAGGAAGGTAGGCGGAGTGTTGGCACTCACCCGATTTTCCGTCGAATACCAGGATACCAGTTCCTCATATTTCGCCATGGACGCCTGGTAGTCATCCACTTTCAAGTCGTGATTGTCCCAGACTTCTTTCTTGCCAATCAAGTTGTTGCGCGTGCCTCCGTGGGAGGTCTTGTCTCCGAAAGTAATGACCGGGTAAATCAGAATGGAGAAATCCGGGCGGGTCACTTCGTCCTTGAACATCGTAGAAGCCGTCGCAGCCAGATGACCGCCGGCGGAGAATCCGATGATGCCGATTTGTTTGACGCCCCATTTCGCGGCGTTCGCACGGCAATAGCGGAAGGCATTCTGCACATCCTGCAGAGGAACCTGCCAATGACCGTTGGGCATGCGATATTTCACCACACAAGTAGCGATTCCTTTGGTGCTCATCCACTTGGCTACATACAATCCTTCATTGTAAGTTGAAGTGAAACCATAGCCGCCGCCGGGGCATACAACCACCATCTGGCCATTGCATTTCTTGGGAATGTAGAGGTCGATGCGCGCGTCATCTCCCGTGTTGTAGAGATTTCCGTTCTCGCGCAATTCCTCGGGACCGGTAAGACCATTGGACTCCAACGGACCTTCCGCCCCTTCCAAGCCCTTGTCTACCGACTGACCTTCAGGATAGAGCCGGAGCGTTTGGGTGGGAGCGAATTTGATTTTCGGTTTTTGGGCATAGGCCAAACCAGTCGTCAGCAAAAACGACAACAAAATGACGGATAATTGTTTAATAGATTTCATATAAACGAATACTATAATAATGAGCAACTAACGTATACGGTTAAGAAAACATTCCAGCGTGTTCTCCATCAACATTGCGATGGTCATCGGTCCCACCCCGCCCGGAACGGGTGTGATGGCGGAAGCGACGGCCGAAACGCCGGCATAGTCCACATCCCCGCACAATTTGCCGGTCTCGGGATTGCGGTTGACGCCCACATCGATGACGACGGCGCCGGGCTTGACCATATCGGCGGTAATCGTGCCGATGCGCCCCACGGCTGCCACCAGCACATCTGCTTCCCGCGTGACTGCCGCCAAATCGCGGGTACGGGAATGGGCGATGGTCACAGTCGCGTTCTCATCCAACAGCAACTTGGCTACCGGTTTGCCCACGATATTGCTGCGTCCCACAACGACCGCCTTGGCGCCGGAGAGTTTTACGCCGGCGGACTTGAGCATACGGATAATGCCCTTGGGAGTGCAAGGAAGGATGCAGGGACGGGAGAGGTTGAGCCGCGCCACATTCAAGGGATGGAAACCGTCCACATCTTTCTCGATGGCAATGGCGTCAATCACTTCGTCTTCATCGATATGTTTGGGCAAAGGCAACTGGACCAATATGCCGTCCACAGCTGCATCCGCATTCAGGGCAGCAATCTGCGCCAGCAAATCCTCGCGGGATACCTCGGCGGACAGCGTAATGAGCCGGCTTTCGATGCCGCAGACCTCGCAGGCCTTGATTTTGCCCTTCACATAGGACTGGCTGGCAGGGTTGTCCCCTACCAGAATCACGGCCAGGCAAGGCACGCGGCCGTATTGGGCGGCCGCTTCGGACACACGGGCGCGGACATCTTCTTTGATCTCGGCCGACAAGACTTTGCCGTCAATGACACGGGCTCCGAATGCCTTGCGGGCGATATCCCTGCGGTGGAAGAGGTTCTCGCAGCGGATTTTGTCCACCTCAACATTGGCCTTTTCGAGAGCCTCGGGAAGCGTGGGCGCTTTCGCCACCGCAATCATCACGCGGCCGCCGGCCGTCAGGATGCGGCCCTGCTCATCCGCTTTCGTGCCCATATGATAGACCTTGCAGTTCACTTGGTCCAGTCCTTCAATCACAAAGCCCTTCTCATAGTCGCCGGGATAGCCTTTGGAAGCCAGTACAATGCCCAGTGTGCGCTCGGAAGACCAGACGGGCGCAGGCAACTTCGCGCCGGTCGCCACGGCATAGAACATTTCGTAAATATCGCTTTCCAGCAACGGCAGGACCACCTGAGTCT
>CADAFY010000150.1 GCA_902787255.1 uncultured Bacteroidia bacterium | reverse complement strand
AGTCCCGGATAGAGATGATAATGAATTTTCTCTCCTTTTAAACGAATCAGACCGGGGACATCGGCCGGACAAGCGATGTGCAATTCTACGCCGTCCACTGCGGCAAGGGCTTCCGCGGCTCCGATGAGCCATCCGCCGGAAGAGACCAGCGCAGCCGGTCTCCTCTCAAGCAGGGCTTTCGCTTCCGGGAACAAAATATTTACCGTCCAGAGAATCTTCATTGTTTCAGCACCCCTTATTTTCCGGTTGCCCGGGCTATTCCCAGCAATTTTTTCGGATTTGTGACGGAGAAATTTTCATCTTTCAAGAGAGAATGGATCAGCCGCATCCACTGCATATCGATGATGGTGGGGTGATACTGCCTCATCCAAAGCCGTGCATTCTTTCCCATCTTCTCGCGCTCTTGCGGATGCTCAATCAGGCGATTGACGGCACGGGCGAAATCCTCTGGCTCATCCTGGCAGAGGAGTCCGTTATATCCATCGACAATTACTTCATTGACCCCGGAGCAGGACCGAAGTCCGATGCAGGCAAGACCGATGGACAGGGATTCTCCCAATCCTATGCTGAAGCCTTCAAGCCGGGAGGGGAATACGCAGAAATCATATTCTTTCAGCGTGTCTTCCGTGCTGCGGTCCGAGCGGCCCATCAGGCGGATTTGCTGCCGGAGCTGATTTTCGTCTATCGCTTTTTGCAGTTCCTGACCGTATGTTTCCGGCTCGATGTCCCCATAGACATCCACACGCCAATCGGGATGCTTTTCCTTCACCAGGACCATCGCGTCGATCAGAAGGTCAAGGCCTTTCAAGCGGTCAATCCGTGAAAAATAAACGATTCTTTTGTGTTCGGTGCGGTAATTGATCGTTTCGGGAAAGGGCTTGATGCCGTTGGCGATGACGTGGACGGGCCCTTTGCGGATATATTCGGGCAACAGGTCACGGTAACTGTCCAGCAACACCTGTGAATGGGTATTGGTATAGTAGCGGCGCAGCCTCTCGGGGAAATTTTTCAGTTGGGCGAACAGATAATCCGGTCGGGAATGGAACATAATGAGGCGGGGAATCTCCTTGAAACGGCTTTTGGGGCGGACTTCCAGGCAATAGTGCGGGAAAAAGAAGACAATCAAGTCGGGATTCCATTCCCCGACCAGCCGGTTGAACGCCCGGTGATAGGCGGAAGTGTCTTCGTAAAAAAGACGGAGATTGACAAAGCGGACTCTTTCGTCCAACAAAGCCGGCCTCCGGGGGTCATCGCCATAGCACGTCCCGGTTACTTCATATCCCATCTCGGCCATCAAGCGGCAGAAATGAAAGAAAGCCGTAATGGAACCTCCTGTGGTGGATGCCAGATTGGCCTGGCCGACGACCAGAATGCGGCGCGGATTATTGGGGATGCGAGTTTTCCGCTTGAAAGGAAACATTTTCAACTTCAAAAGTTTTATCTTACAAAGATAAGAATTATCCGTTGAAAAAGAAAAAATAATTACCTTTGCGTAATTCTACAAGTGTTTTATGAAGAAATACGCATTGCTTTTCGTCTTGGCGCTCATCACTGTGTTGGCCTTCTCGACTACGACTTCTCCGATTTATTCGGGGCAGGAGGGGTTTGACAGTGCCATTTTCAAGACGATGGGCTTGGCGGTGCTGGAGGGAAAGACGCCCTATGTGGACATTTTTGATCACAAGGGTCCGGTGCTGTATTTTATCAATGCACTCGGACAGGCGATCATTCCGGGCAGTCTCGGCATTTTTATCCTGCAGATATTGTCGTTGTTTGCCGCTTTTGTGTTCATCTACCAATCGGCGCGGCTCTATGTCGGCCCCTTGCCGTCGGGCCTGCTGATGGTGTTGGGAGTGCTGCTTTTGTTCGTGACGATGCAGGGTGGCAATCTGTGTGAGGAGTGGGAGTTGTTGGCGGTGGCGCCGGCGCTGTACGCTTGCTTGTTGTACCAGCGCAGCGATTTGTCGAAGAGACGGAGTTTCCGCATCGGGTGCATTTTGGGTGCAGCATTTGCTTTTTGCTTTTTTATCCGTCCCAATGATGCTGTCTCGCTGCCCGGCGGAATGGCTTTCGGCTTGTTCCTGTTCTTACTCGCTGAGAAACGCTTCGAATCCCTTCTCCCTTATATCTTGTCGTTCGTGCTGGGACTCGTTGCCGTCACCTTGCCCATCTTTTTGTATTTCGCTTCCCGTGGCGCGCTTGACGGACTTTATTACGGGCTGATCGGGCACAACCTGCTCTATTCGGGCGGTCTGTTTGCTTCCGAAGGAATGGGTAAACGGCTGGTCCTGCTGACTTTTTGCCTGCTGACCCTCTTTCTTTTGCATAAAACGAAACGGCGCAATCTGTCGTTGCTGGTGGGGCCGGTCTTGTTGCTTTTCACGCTATTGGTGGGCAAAAACTTCTTTGCACATTATCTTACGGTGCTGATTCCCATCGTTTTGCTGTGTGCAGCCGTTCTGTTCTCTACCCGAAGGGTGTGGGGGTACGCAAGTTATCTTGCGGCCGCAGTCGTTATGGTATGCGTTTCTTTCCTGTATGTGGATACCTTGCACCTGCGTTTGCGCAACCACGCACAATATGACTGTTATAAAGAAAGCCGGAGGATGCTGGGGCGTATTCCGGAGGAGGAGCGCTCGCAAATTTGGAATTTCAATCTGGGCTTTGCTTCCGACGGATTTCAATATGTATCTGTGTTCTGCCATAATCGTCTGGTGCCGATGAACCGGGTTTTGTTGTACAATATGGTTTTCATAGACCCATCGCTTGCCCGGTCGGAAGATGTTGCGCAAAGCAAGCCGCTTTGGGTCTTGCTCACGCACGCGGATGATATGCTGGCGTATCCGCAGGGGAAAAGCTCGGGTCAGTTGTATGAGTTTTTCCAGCCCGGTTACGATTTTATCGAAGCGAATTACGAGAGGGTTGATTGCGCGGATGCTACGCTTTGCGACCTTGAATTATGGCGCAGGAAAGACAGGGAAAACCCCGTAATTATCGAAGATATACAATGAACTACGATTATCTGATAGTAGGAAGCGGGCTGTACGGGGCGACGTTCGCGCATCTGGCGCGGAAGAAGGGCAAGCGGTGCCTGGTGATTGACAAGCGTCCGCATACGGGCGGTAACATCTGGTGCGAGTCGGTGGAGGGCATCCACGTCCACCGGTATGGCGCGCATATCTTCCATACCTCGGACAAGGAGGTGTGGGACTTTGTGAACGGCTTGGTATCGTTCAACCGCTATACCAATGCGCCCGTGGCGAACTGGAAGGGAGAGTTGTACAACCTGCCTTTCAATATGAACACTTTCAACCGGATGTGGGGCGTGATTACCCCGCAGGAAGCAGAGGAAAAACTTCGGAAACAGCGCGAAGCGGCGCTGGCCGAACTGTCGGAAAAATACTGCAGCGGCCCGAATTCCGCATCCGGCGAAAACTTCCAGCCCCGCAATCTGGAGGAACAGGCGCTGTTGCTGGTGGGTCGCGATATCTACGAGCGGCTGATTAAGGGCTATACCGAGAAGCAGTGGGGGCGTTCCTGCACCGAACTGCCGGCCTTCATCATCAAGCGCCTGCCCGTTCGCCTGATTTATGACAACAATTATTTCAACGATGACTACCAGGGCATTCCCATCGGCGGCTACAATGCCCTGACGGATGCCTTGCTGGAGGGGGTTGAGGTGCGTACGGGCGTAGACTTCTTCGCGGACAGGGCTGCACTAGAAGCCTGTGCGGAGAAGGTGGTCTTTACGGGTGCCATCGATGAATTCTACGACTATCGTTTCGGACATCTGGAATATAGGACGGTCCGTTTCGAGACCGAGGTGCTGGATACACCCAACGCCCAGGGGAACGCGGTCGTCAACTATACGAGTGCGGAGGTACCCTATACCCGCATCATCGAGCACAAGCATTTCGAGTCATTCGGGCCGGAGGTGTATGCCAATCCCAAGACGGTGATTTCGCGGGAATATTCGACGGAA
>CADAFY010000149.1 GCA_902787255.1 uncultured Bacteroidia bacterium | reverse complement strand
CGCCCTCTTTGCCCTGTTCTGGCACAAAAACCTGCTGGCGATGCTGATGCTCCAGCCCGTTTCGCTCTGCATCAACATCATCGGGCACTATCGTTGGACCCATCCCAAACAACAGGAAACCACGGTCGATGGAGAATTGAAAGTCAGTTACTTGAGTTGGCTGCAGCGCGGATTCTGGCTGCTGGCCGTCGTGGTGCTGGCCTTCGGATGGGGCATTCTGCTGGATCGTCTTTTCCCCGCCGACCCTCATCCTTATCTGGATTCGCTTGTGACCGTGCTGATTTTGGTAGCCCAGTACCTGTCCGCCCAAAAGAAATGGGACTGCTGGGTGGTCTGGCTGCTGGTCAATGTGACGCAGTTGGTGCTTCACTTGAGCGTGGGCAATTATGCGATGTGTCTGGTGAGCGCCCTCTATCTTTTCAACGGGGTGGCCGCCCTCTTTCATTGGAAAAAAATCAGATGATATGCAAACTTTGTTAGAAATACACGACCTGCACGCCTCGATTGCCGGCAAAGAGATTCTCAAGGGAATTGATCTCACCATCCGGGAGGGGGAAATCCACGCGGTGATGGGTCCCAACGGTGCGGGGAAAAGCACCCTTAGTGACGGGAGGAACGGTGTTGTTCAAAGGCAGGAATCTGCTTGAAATGACTCCCGAAGAACGCTCCTGGGCGGGCATTTTCTTGTCCTTCCAGTATCCCATCGACATTCCGGGCGTGAGTATCAGCAATTTCCTGAAGACCGCCCTGTCCTGCCGTCGCAAAGCACAGGGGCTGCCTGAACTGACCCCTTCTGAATTCCTGGCGCTGCGCAAGGAAAAAATGGCGCTTGTGCAGATGAAACCTGAATTTCTCAAACGCGATGTAAACGTCGGCTTTTCGGGCGGTGAGAAAAAGCGCGGAGAAATTTTCCAGATGGCGATGCTGGACCCCGATTTGAGCATTCTGGACGAGACTGACAGCGGCCTGGATGTGGATGCCCTGCGCATTGTGGCGGACGGGGTGAATCGCTTGCATACCCCGCAGAAAGCCTCCATCGTGATTACCCACTACCAGCGTCTGCTCGATTATATCGTTCCCGATTTCGTTCACATTCTCAAGGACGGACGCATCATCAAGACGGCCGGCCGTGAGTTAGTCGCCGAAATTGAGGAAAAAGGCTATGAGGGTTTCTGAAATGCAGAAAGTCCTTATCATAAATGAACGGGGGTCGGAGGGTCTGACTTACGCTTTGGCGGAGGGAGAAAGCCTATCCTTGGTGCTGTTTGTACTTCCTGAAGCGCCGAATGCCGTCATTGACCTTCCCGTGCAGGTGGTGATGGACCTGTATGGCCAATTTGAATTGCACGCCCTGGCGCTGGCCGGTGGGCAGCAAAAAGTGAATATCCGCGTGGATGTGGCGCATCCGTGCCCTGATGCCCGTTCCAACCAGTTGATTCGCTGTGTCGCGGGAGGGGAGAGCCGCATCGCTTTCGAGGGGCTTATCAAAGTTCAGCCCGGAGCCATCCGCACCGAAGCGTTCCAGACTTCCAACAACCTACTGCTTTCTGAGCAGGCAAAGGTGCGTACCTGCCCCCAGTTGGAAATCTATGCCGACGATGTGAAATGTTCCCACGGGGCCACTACGGGCTCCTTGGATGAAGATGAACAGTTCTATATGCGTTCGCGCGGCATCACCCTCGAGCAGGCCCGCCTGTTGCAACTTCGCTCTTTCGTCTGGCCCGTTCTGGCGCAGATTGAGCAGGAGGAACTGCGTGCGTCCTGTGATGAGCAGGTCAGTCGGGCGTTGGCCGAAATGTTCCCGGGTTTATGATTCTGCACCCCGGCATCAAGGTCAATCTCGGTCTGGACATTCTGCGGAAGCGTCCGGATGGCTACCACGACATCGAGACGTTGTTTGTTCCCTGCGATGATTTTCACGATACCCTTGAAGTGGTTCCGGCCGACGAACCTTCGCTGCTGGCATTCGAACTGCTGAAAGAGGCGGGGGCTGACGGGAGAGGTTTGTTCGATGTCGACGGGCGGGAGCAGCCTGAGGGTGACGGGGCTGCTTCTCAGAAGAGCCTGGCTGGCGGGCAGATGGTTCAATCCCTTCGTCAGGAAATAGCAGCAGACGCCAAGGTGATGATGACGGTTTACCGCAAGGAAGGGGTGCATTGGAACCCGCTCAAAGACCTGTGCGTCAAAGCCTACCGCCTGCTGGAGGCCGACTTTAAGTTGCCTGCCGTGAAAATCGTATTGAAAAAAGGTTCCCCGGTCGGGGCCGGCCTGGGCGGGGGTAGCGCCGACGCCGCCTGCACCCTGCAAGCCCTGAATGCGCTTTTTGCGCTCGGATTGAACGATGCCGACCTCGCGGCTTATGCCGCCCGGCTGGGCAGCGACTGCGCTTTTTTCATTTACCATCGCCCGATGTTCGGCAGCGGCCGGGGCGAAATCCTGAAAGATTTCCCGATGGGAGATTTCTTCGACCGCTATGCCCTTCGTGTGTATATTCCCGAAGGCATCTCCGTCAGCACCGCCCAAGCCTATGCCGGTGTCACTCCGTCCCTTCCCGACACTCTGCTGGCCGAGCGCCTGGCCGAGCCGGTGGAACGCTGGAAAGACTGTATCACGAACGCTTTCGAACCCGGCATCGTCGCCCTTCACCCCGCGCTCGCCGACCTCAAGGCCCGCATCTACGCCGACGGCGCCCTCTACGCCTCTATGTCCGGCAGCGGCAGCGCCTTCTTTGGGATTTTTCCCCTTTGAGGGATAACCGGTTATTTGCATCTTTCTGGAAGATTTTATAATTTTGCAAGTTGTTTTGAACAAACACGATAATTTGTTTAATTTAAATAATAGGTAAATCTATGAAAACGATTCAAAAAATCCTCAAGGTGGGGGCAGTCTGTATCGCCCTTCTGAGCGTGGCTTTCTGCGCTAAAAACAATGTTCCCGGTGATGGCGGGAAAGAGAAAACTCCGGTTTACATCACGGACAGGGCCAACTGCTTTGTCGTAGCCCCCGGCGCTTATGTCGCCATCGACCCTTGCAAAGGCAACTCGAAAGACAATGTGGACTTTGACAGCGTCGGTCTGGTCTGGGAAGACAACACCAACCTGGTTACTTCCGTGAGTTCCAAAGACGGCAAGATTGTCGTCGCCTTCGCCGCTGAAGAAGAAGGTAACGCCGTGGTCTGCGCCATCAACGGAGCCGACACCACCTGGAGCTGGAACTTCTGGGTGCTGAGCGACATCATCAAGGATATCCCTGTCAGCGACGGAACGAACTCTGCCACCTTCATGGACCGCAACATCGGTGCCCTTTCTTACAGTGCTTACAATGAGAAATCCATCGGTAACGTCTACCAGTGGGGCCGCAAAGACCCTTGGGCCGGCTTGAACTATGAGGGTGGCTTCAAAAAGATGTATCGTTTCGCGGATGAAGTGACCCGTGGAAACCAGACCCTGGCGGATGGAACTAAAAACAATATCCCCAATGCCATTTCCCATCCGATGACCCACTGGTATCAGGTGTATGCCTCTACCTCCAAAGGAAACTGCAGTTGGCTTTCTACCGAATTTGACGCCACGGAGATTGCTGAGGCCGATACCTTGTGGAACAACGATGGTAAGAAGACCATCTACGATCCCTGCCCGGCGGGCTACAAAGTGGCCACTCAGGCAGATTGGAACATTGTGAAGAATTCTGTCAAGGAGGCCAAAGATTCCGTCAAGATTGTCGATCCCGCCTATGTTGCTCCCGAATCGATGAGCTCTACCTGGTCTGAACAGTATGCCTATCGTTACAGCAAGCAGGTCCAGTTCCGCGGTGGCTGGTTCGGTCCTCTTACGATTATGATCGGCGGCGAAATCACCCACCTCCTGGCAATCAACAAGAACGTTCCCGCTCTTCAGCCCACGGCTGAAATCTGGACGGCTAACATCGACCCCAATTTCAAAGCAAGTAAGAGTAATTTCAGGGCCTATGCGTGTGTTTTGAATGCCTCTTGGGTGACCAACGATGGCGGTTATTTGAAGATGGGCAATCTCAACACGGCCAGCGGACTCAATCTCGCGCACGAACTTCCCGTCCGTTGCGTGAAGGAATAATAACGCGATGAAACGGATTTTATTCATACTGGTGGCGGCGCTATTGCTCGCCATCAGTTTTTCCTGCAACAAGGAAAATCAGGCCGGTGGCAACTCCGGCAATTATGGCGACCTGGCCATTTTCTGGGGCAGTGACGAATATACAGTTGAGGCCGGCCAGAGCGTGGCGATGGCGTTTACCGTAGTGGGTACAGAAGGGGCAGCCGTCAAATGCACCCCTTCCGTCAACGACGCCGATTTCACCTGTAAAATCAAGGTCAATCCCGACTATACCGGTATTGTCACGGTGACCGCGCCGGACATTGTCTTGAGCAAGAAACGCCTGACCGTCACTTTGCTGGTGAAGGACAATGGGCATAACCGGGAAGCAATCGAAGAAGTTCCTTTGGTGGCCAACAAATCCGAAGACCTGGCGGTGGAGTTTGCTGCGGACATCAAGTCTATGGCGGCCAAAGCCGGTTCTTCCTTCGAGATCCCTTTTGTCATCAAGGGTCAGGGTTCCGCCACCCTTAAGAGCAAAAGCGTCACGCTCAGTGACGGCTGGGCTGCT